>JALSLA010000066.1 GCA_026988515.1 Helicobacteraceae bacterium
CCACTTTCTTAGGTATCGCAATGCTTTACCTGTTTAATAACATGGCAGTGCCTACATATTTTGCTTCAGGAGGCATCGGTGACTGGTATCACTCCGTTTCGATGTATGCCGGTACAAATGATGCGCTTGTGCAGTGGTGGTATGGTCATAATGCGGTAGCATTTGGTTTTACAGTACCTATTGTTGCCATGATTTACTACTTTTTACCGAAAGAATCGGGTCAAGCTGTCTATTCGTATAAACTTTCATTACTCTCATTTTGGGGTTTGATGTTTGTTTATCTTTGGGCAGGCGGACACCACCTGTTGTTTTCAACAGTACCGGATTGGATGCAAACCATGGGATCGGTATTCTCGGTTGTTCTGATTCTTCCGTCATGGGGTTCTGCAATTAACATGCTCTTAACCATGAAGGGTGAGTGGCAGCAAGTAGCATCGTCACCGTTAATCAAGTTCATGATTTTGGCATCGACATTCTACATGTTCTCAACATTAGAAGGACCGATTCAGGCGATTAAATCGGTGAATGCTATTGCACACTTTACAGACTGGATTGTCGGTCACGTACATGATGGTGTTTTGGGTTGGGTTGTCTTTATGATTATGGCATCGCTTTTCCATATGGCACCGCGTGTCTTTAAGCGTGAAATTTATTCAAAATCAATGATGAATACGCAGTTTTGGTTACAGACTTTAGGGGTTATTTTGTACTTCACTTCTATGTGGATTGCGGGAATCACGCAAGGTATGATGTGGCGCGCTCACGATGAGTTCGGTAACCTCGCCTACTCATTTATTGATACGGTAACGGTCTTGCACCCTTACTATACTATTCGCGCAGTAGGTGGATTGTTGTACCTCATCGGTTTCTTCATGTTCGCTTACAATATTTACAAAACTATGACCGCAGGTCGTCGCGTTGAAGAGAATGAACTTCAAACTGCTTCGCCTATGGCTGCATAAGAGAAAGGGGTAAAATATGTTTCATTGGTTAGAAAAAAACCCGTTCTTTTTCGCGGTTGCTGTGTTTCTTACAATTTCGTTTGCAGGGTTGGTAGAGATTCTACCTAACTTTGCACAGGCATCAAGCCCGACAGTGGGTACCAAACCGTACTCAACTTTAGAGCTTACGGGTCGTCATGTTTACATTAAAAACAGTTGTAATGCGTGTCACTCCCAATTGGTGCGTCCGTTTAAATCAGAGACGGATCGTTACGGAAACTACTCATTAAGCGGTGAATATGCTTATGACCGCCCATTCCTTTGGGGTTCTAAGCGTACCGGTCCGGACTTGCATCGTGTCGGTAATTACCGTACAACCGACTGGCATGAAAATCATATGTGGGATCCGGCGGCAGTTGTTCCGGGTTCTATTATGCCGGCATATCGATGGATGTTTGTGAATGAGGCAGATGTCGATACGGCGTATGCTGAACAAATTACCATTAAAAATGTATTTAACGTACCGTATAACAAACCGATTCCAATGAAAGACGGCAGTACGGCAACGGTAACACTGGCAGATACATTAGAGGGCGCTCATGCCGCAGCTTTAGCTGAGGCTAAAATTATTGCTGCCGATATGAAAAACCAAGATGTAAAAGATGCTATTGCATCAGGGAAAATTCCTGAAATTGTAGCGCTCATTGCATACATGAAACGCTTGAAATAAGTTAGGACTTAAAATGGATATTGCTGAACTGCAGGCTTACGGCTACTTTTTTTTAACAGCGTTTTTGGTATTTGTACTTTATGGGTACATCTACCATCTTTACAGTTCTGAACGAAAAGGTACACGTGATTATGAGAAGTATGGCAATATAGCTTTAAATGACGAAGTAACCGATAAACCGGTTGAAGAGATCTCTAAAAAAGATGATGAGACTCTAAAAAAGGAGGCATAAATGAATAAATTGGTACTCTGGGGAATACTAATTACGGCCGCAATGTTAGGATTTACATATATGGCTGTTGGAGGCTCTAAAGGAGGACTCAACGGCGATATTATTAATATCTTAACGGTTATTGCAGCAATTGTACTTGTACTGGTAACCGTATTTGTTGTTATCAAGTATGTTCGTCAAATGCAAACGGACACCGCTACCGGTGAACTTGCAGACGAAAATTGGGATGGCATAGGTGAATATAAGAATGAGCTGCCGATGGGTTGGGCCATTCTTTTCTTAATCCTAAATATTTGGGCCATTTGGTATATGTTGATGGGGTATCCCGTGAATGCGTATTCTCAAATTGGCGAATATAACGAAGACTCGAAAGCACATAACGAAAAGTTTGAAGCAAAATATGCTTCCATTACCGGAGATCAGCTTGTTGATATGGGTGAGTCGGTCTTTTTAGCAGAGTGTAAAGTGTGCCACGGTTTAACAGCTGATGGCATTGACGGTAAAGCGGCAAATCTTAATCAGCGTCTTGAAGTGAAGTCGGTTAAGCATGTTGTTGAAAACGGTTCAAACTTTCTGGGTTATCCGGCACCAATGCCGGATCGTAACGGCCTGTTCAACATGAATACCGGCGCATTAATTACCGATGCTGAAATTGCAGCAGTCTCTAAATATGTTGCCAACGGTATGAAAGGCGAAGCGGGTGCTGATGTTTTTGCCGGAACTTGTGTAGCATGTCACGGTGCTGATGGTAAAGGTATGGAGATGGTTGCTCCGAATATTGCAACATTTGACATTGCTACGGTAAAAAGTGTTCTTGATCACGGTAAAAAAGGTGCCATCGGCGTTATGCCATCATTTAATCGGTTGAACGCAAAACAAAAAGAGGCTGTTGGTGCATATATCAGTAGCATCAGTAAATAAGGAGCAATAGATGGCTATGAATGAAAAAAGAGGACTGTTTGTACTTGATGGAATCACCGGCATGTTAATTGCGACGGCATTGTTGCTGAGTATTCTTGCAGGCTTGACGGTATGGGGGCTTGGTGTGCAGCAAGCCAATGCGGAAAATTTTTACTATCTTGAGAACCCTCAAGATATCAAGATGATTAGCACCGATAACGCTAGTCATGTGAAACACCAATAAGGGAGATGACTGATGAATAGAATTATCACCATAGTATTGATTATTTCTGCTGCAATCACCTTATGGGCAGTATTGACTCCAAACCACCTTTTTGTTGGTTAAAGGCGTTTATTTGGAACGTTCACGAGGGCTTGCGGCCCTCATTCTCACACTCTTTTTTTCTCTCTCGCTACACGCTGAATTCCTTTACAAAGACGATGTCATTGCCAATCCGGACTGGGCGTACGAAATTGAGTTGATCGGAGAAGAGCTCTACGAAAAAACCGGGGTGCGTCTTCTGTTGGTGATGGAAAAAGAACTTGATGCCAATGAGAGTATTGTCGATTATGAAGCGAAGATTATGCAGCATTTGCAAGAACCGGTAGTACTACTGACTTTTATTGAAGTTAACCAAAAAATCGATATTTTTGCGCGGCCTCAATCGCTATATGCCGATTTCAATAAAAAACAGATACTCAGTCCCAATGCCGGTATTTCAGGTGCTATCATGTCCACGCTGTTGTTTGCCAGAAGTTTTGATGAGGCCAAAGAGTTTTTAACAACGAGCGGCGGTACGATTTTGCCCATTATTGCCAACAAGGCCAAGGGTAAAGATATTACTTCAAAATATTCGGTTGCCATGTTTAACGGTTATTCCGATCTTGCTGAGCAGATTGCCGCATCGCGCGGTGTAGAACTCTCCTCGGCAGCAGGTAATACGAACAAAGATATTCTTTTAATTTTAAAACTAGTTTTTTACGGTATCTTACTCTATGGAATTATTCGCTATATTATGATTAAATTGAAACAAAGAAGAGAACATGAGTAAAAAGGACAAGGCACTGATATGGCCGTATGCTATTGCCGCTTCCATTCTTTTGGTGTTCGGTTTTTGTGTCGCCACCATTATTATCTCATTTGAGCGGCCGGTGGAACCCAGCGATCTGTACATGCGCGGGTATCATGATGCCGATGCTAATATTAATGATATTATCGCTAAAAAAATTACTTTTGATAAGCACTATACTATTGCGTATCTGGGTAAACAGCTCGATAGAAATCATACGGTATTGCAATACAAAATAAGTACGGTTGACGGAACACCGGTTAATAACGCCGCAATGCATGTTGTTGTTACGCGTCCTCATAATCATAAGCACGATCAAAATGTCAGCGTCAGCAGTGTTGATAACGGCATTTATACGTTTCAGGCGATTACACTGCCCGAACCGGGACGATGGGACATCATGGCACATGTGAAGGTGGGTGAGTTGGAACGCTATTACAACTTAAAAGCCGATACCAGGTATGAGAGTACGTTTGAGTATTAGATGAGCTCAAAAAAAGAGACACATATTCTGCCGAGTTCACGAGCTATTCGTGAACGTTATCTGTCTCTTAAAGAGACTAACCGACTGCTCCCTTTTTATACCACTGTTTCTGAATTTATGCAGCGCGCGGTCATCGCTGCATCAAAGACAAATATCGATGCTGACCATCGCGTTATGCTACTGCTAGAGGCCTCCGATTTTAAAAGCTTTTCGGCACTCAATATCGAACGTAACTTTTTTACCTTTCTTACCAACAGCAGCTATATTTTTCGATTTTTTGAAGAGTTGAGCGCAGAGTGTGTTGCCATCGACACCCTGGAATCAGCAGATACGTATGCGGAGTATGAAGAGCACATCGCAATATTGAAAACATTGTATGAGCGGTATCGAAAACTGTGTGATGACAAAGGTGTTTATGAGAAAATTTTTCTACCGCATGATTATACGCTGAACAAGCGCTACATTGAGAGTCTAGGAAGTATTGTTTTACATGTAGAAGGTTATTTGACCAATTTTGAACTCACTGTTTTGCAACAGTGCAGTGAGCTTGTCGATGTCACTTTGTATTATGAAGCGGGACGTTTTAACAAAAAACTGACCTCTAAATTTCATGATTTGGGATTAGAGCTTCAAGAAGGACATGCCTACCGCATCAATTTTAACACACGCGAGATTGAGAGTGAGCGCAGCGTTAACAACACTCCTCGTATTGTAACGCAGTCATTTTCACAGCGACTCCTGCAGGTGGGCTTTGTGAAACAGCGTATTTATGAGTATATTAACAGCGGCATTGATGTTGAGCGTATCGTAGTGGTAACTCCGGATGAGAATTTTGCCAATATGCTTCGTGATTTTGACCATGAAGGTAATTTTAATTTTGCCAAAGGTGTGTCGCTGGTGCATTCAAAATTTTACAGATCGCTCAAAGCAGTGTATGATGCGCTCGATAACGCTACGGTAGAAAATCGAAGCCGTGCGGAGCGCTTTGCCATAACGCACCGTCTTGAGAGTCATTTTAAACGTTCGGTTGCCGAGGTGGATTTTGAAGCCTTGCTTGTACCGTTTATGGAGTATGAGACAGACAGCCGTGTCAGACAGAGTGTTCACGAAGCGCTTTATGCCTTTGCCAGGGTGCTGGAGCAACTTCAATCCAATTCGGTAAAGTCGGCATTACATCTTTTTTTAAAACGTGTGGCAACGCGCTCATTAGACGATGTGGGCGGCGGAAAAATCACTGTTATGGGACTGCTTGAGACACGCATGATAACATTTGAGGGAGTGATTATTGTTGATTTCAATGAAGGGTTTGTCCCCCGACGAAGTGAGAAAGATCTTTTTTTAAACTCCAAAGTAAGAGAACGTGCCAATCTTCCGACATTGAGTGACCGAGAGTCGTTGCAAAAGCTCTACTACAGCAATCTTATCGGTAGAGCTAAAGAGGTCTCTATCAGTTATGTCAGCGACACACAAAACCTTCCTTCGCGTTTTTTAAAAGAGTTGGGTATTGCAATGCATACCGATAACAGGGATGCGCCGTTTTCAGAAATACTGTTACAGCGTCATCCGTCGTCTGCAGAAAACAATGGTGACATCACAGGAGTGTATGATTTTAGCGCCTCACCCCTTTCGGCATCAAAATTAAAAACATTTCTTACTTGTAAACGCGCATTTTATTATCAATACATTCAAAAGTTACGCGCACATGAGATTGAAAGGGATCTTCCGAGTGAATATCAAATCGGTACCGTTATTCATGAAGTGCTTAAAAAGGTCTATACGGCGCAACAAAGCTATGCGAGCAGTGATGCGCTCAGAGATGCCATAACATACAATTTTAAAACCGTTATTTCGCGTAATATACTGCATGAGTATCAGCTAAAATTATGGTTGAAACGACTCGAGCCTTTTATTGCTCATGAGATAGAACGATTTCAGAGGGGTATTGAAGTGCTCTATTGTGAAAAGCGATTTGAAAAAAAGATTGGGGCCATGACACTTAGCGGGATTGTTGATCGGGTTGATCGCCATGATGAGACCATAGAGATTCTCGATTATAAAAGCGGAGCCTACAGGCTCTATAGTAAAAACGGCATAGAAAAAGCCACCGATTTTCAGTTGGAGTTTTATTATTATCTTGTAGACGGATCAAGAAAAAAGGTGGCATTTTATGACCTGAAAGCGTGCCGAATTGTTGAAGAGAATTTTCTAGAAGAGAAGCTTGAGCGTCTTGATGCGATATTAAGTGAGTTACACCAAACAACACATTTTAGTTTCGATATGACAGAAGATCTCTCAGCGTGTCGTTATTGTGACTACATTCACTTGTGTAAGCGAGGATAGAGCATGGCATTTCAACCTTTTTTGGCTTACGAAGCGAGTGCGGGCAGCGGTAAGACGTTTATGCTGGTTGTGCGCTATTTGAGTCTGCTGTTTCTGGGGAAAGACCCTTCTAAAATATTGGCACTGACGTTTACCAATAAAGCGGCCAATGAGATGCTGGAGCGTATTGTTACCACGTTGGAGACCTTGGAAGAGCGGCATGAGGGAGAACTTCACGAGATCAGTAAAGTCATTGAAATGACGCCTAAAGAGATTTTGCTCAAACGTGAGCAGGTGCTTAAAACGTTTTTGCACAGCGATGTCAAAGTGATGACAATCGATAAATTTTTGGCAGTTATTTTAAGAAAATTCTCGCTTCATGCCGGCATCATGCCCAACTTTTCTACCCATGAGTCGCAACATGACATCAAAGTGTTGACGCGATTTTTAAACGAACTGTTTGTGCGCACGAAAGAGGAGGCGCTCATTAATTTAACCCTCATCAACAATGCTACACTCTCCGAGACAATGGGGCTGTTAAATCAACTCTATCTGTTGCAAAGTCAGGGGCATACCTCGCAGTATGCTCCACCATCGTATTTACATGTAAAAGAGGAGATCCTGCAAGAGGTAGCGGCGTTAAGAGTACTTGTTCAATCGCATGAAGAGGCATCTTCTACAGCTAAAAAGAGTATGGATATTGAGAGTTTTGAAGCACTGCTTAAAAAAAGTTGGTATACCAAAGAGAGTCTGAACTACGCGACTTATAAAAAATGTTTTGTTCCTCATATGGATGAGCTTCTACATCGTATTCAGCAGAAGCTTCAAGAGTATTATCATCGTAAAGAGCAGCACTACTTTTATGAGCTTTTTTCGCTTGTTGATATTTACGAAACGAGTAAATTGGCAGTTGCCAAGGAAGATAGCGAACTCGGGTTTGATGACGTGACGGCACTGGTGTACAAGATGCTCTCCAACGAAAGCCTCTCACGAGAGTTTCTCTACTTTAGGCTCGACTCTGATATTGACCACTTGCTGCTTGATGAATTTCAAGACACCAGTATGATTCAATTTGAGATTCTTGCGCCTATCATTGATGAAATCTGTTCGGGCATCGGTGTGAACGATGCAAAGTCACTCTTTTTTGTCGGTGATGTCAAGCAGTCCATATACCGTTTTCGCGGCGGTATTAAAGAGCTTTTCTATGAGGTGGCAAACCGCTATCATGTTGATGTGGCGTTATTGGTAACAAACTATCGAAGCTCACGTTCTGTTGTCGATTTTGTGAACCGTACTTTTGAGGGCGTTATGGAGCACTATAAGCCCCAACAGGTTAAATCGGGTGCCAGTGAAGGGTATGTTGCAGTGGTTGAGAGTGACGAGCTTTTAGAGACGGCGCTACAGCACGTTAAAGAGTTACAGGCTTTGGGCGTGGCAGGCAGTGATATTGCTATATTGTGTGCTACCAACAGTGACGGTTTAAAGATTGAAGAGGCACTCAAAGCAGAGGGCATTGATGTGGTAACGGAGACGACGTCAAAACTGATTCATCAGCAAAATATTAAAGCCCTGATTGAGTATTTGAAATATATCTATTTTAATGAAGCGATCTATGCGCACAATTTTTTTGCGTTAATCAATCGACCGTATCAGGCGATTGAACCCGTGGACTGTAATTATATCACGTTAGTACCGCATATTAAAGGGGTTATTGAGCAGTATGAGCTGTTTGACGGTGACCTCAATATTGTAAGTTTTCTTGAAGCGCTCTATGGTTGTGACGATATTGAATCCTTTATTTTTGAGTATGAACGCATTGATACCGCATCGGTGAAAACGAAACAGACAGGTGTCAAGGTATTGACCGTGCATAAATCAAAAGGCTTGGAGTTTGAACATGTGATTGTGTTGGATCGGTTTGGAGTGGGCCGACCCAATAACAGCCGACTGATTTTTGAGTATGAGGGTGTCCGTTTATGTAATATTTTTTTACGTCAAAAAGGTCGTGATGCGTTAGACGAACCCTATCGGAAAGCCCTGCTAAAAGAGACGAAGCTAAGTCGCGAAGATCATTTAAATGCGTTGTATGTAGCATTTACACGAGCACGGGAAAGCCTTTTTGTGGTGAAAAAAAATAAAAACTCAACGTTCGATATTGTAGGTCTGGAAGTGACGACACAGGGACATTTACATGTAAACAGTGCAGCGCAAGAGCGTACCGTATCGCCTGAGGTGCCTATGGCATATGCTCCGGTGATACTGGGACGCCAAGAAGAGCTTTTAAAACAAGAAGAGCAAGACAAGGATAATTTACACGCTATTGATTTCGGTTTAGCACTGCACTATGTATTGGAGATGGTGAACTTGCATGAGAGCAGCAGTGTTGCTTTAGCCGTCAACAGTGCCAAAAATCGCTTTGGGGCATCTTTGAGTCCTGATGATTTTGATGCCATAGCATCACGAGTGATCCGATTGTTACATGACGCTCGGTTTCAAGAGCTTGTTGCAGGTGTGTGCCATAAGGAACAGCCCGTAATGTATGGGGGTGAACTGCGTTATATCGACCTGTTGGTTGAACATGCGAATGATGTTACTGTTATAGATTATAAAAGTTCACGACGTTTTGAAGCGCAACATCTGCAACAGGTCGGTTTCTATAAAAAAGCCGTACGCAATATTATGAACCGACCCGTTCACGCATATCTGGTCTATCTGCTCGACGACACGATAGCGATACAGAAGGTATAAAATCTTAAAAAAACCTAAATTTAAGTATATTATAAGCAAATGAAAGTATAATTTTGCCACGAAATGAGACTTGAAAGGGATTATGGAATGAAATTTACTAAAATTGCAACTCCAGAGATGATCGAGCAAAAATGGATTCTTATTGATGCAGAAGGAAAAACTTTTGGTCGTATGATGACAGAAATTGCGACCCATCTTCGCGGCAAAAACAAGCCGTACTATACACCAAATGTTGACTGTGGTGACTATGTGGTTGTTATCAATGCATCCAAAGCCGTCTTTAAAGGCGCCGGAAAAATAGCAGATAAAGAGTACTTCTCACACAGCGGTTACTTCGGCAGTACAAAGAGTGTTAAGATGATGGAGCTTTTAGAGAAAAACCCTGAAAAGTTATTTAAACTATCAGCTCGCGGCATGCTTCCTAAGACAAAACTGGGAGCGAAGCAGCTTAAAAAATTAAAAATTTATGCAGGTGCTGAACATCCTCACACTGCACAAATTAGCAAGTAAGGAGAAGTAGAATATGGCAAAAACTTACGCTACAGGACGTCGTAAAGCGTCAATCGCAAAAGTATGGTTAAGCCCGGGAACGGGAAAAATTACGATTAACGGACTCTCTTTAGACGCATGGTTGGGAGGTCTGGAGGCAAAGAAGCTTCGTGTGAAACAACCGTTGGCATTAACCAAACAGAGTGAAAGCGTTGATATTGTCGCTACGACTCTTGGCGGTGGTTTCGGGGGTCAGGCCGATGCCCTTCGTCACGGTATTTCTCGTGCATTGGTCAAATATGATGCATCGTTTCGTGCCATTTTAAAACCTGAAGGCATGATGACACGAGATGCTCGTGTGGTTGAGCGTAAAAAACCGGGTAAACGCAAAGCACGTCGTTCTCCTCAATTCTCAAAACGTTAATCGTTTTTTATTTTCGGTACCTTGGGGTACCAAAACCTTTTTCATAACACAATTTCTGTTATAATCCTTCCATGAAATTATTACTGTATCTCCTATTGACGGGTCATCTGTTTGCCGTAACACTACACCTCACTACGCCAAGTAACCCTTCACGGCTCAATCCCATTTTAGCAACCGACGCCGGAAGCAGTGAAGTGGCCGGGTTCATCTTTAGTGCCTTGGTAAAGTACGATAAAGATGCCAAAGAGATTGTCGGTGATCTGGCTTCTTCGTACGAGTTTGAAAACAACAGTACCCTCATTTTTCATCTGCGCCGCGATGTAAAGTGGCATGACGGTGCGCCCTTTAGTGCTAAGGATGTTCTGTTTACATACAATCTTATTAATGCGCCTCAGGTTGTTTCACCGTATACCTCAACATTCAAAGAGGTGCAGTCGGTGGAAGTGATTGATCCGTATCAATTAAAAGTAACCTATAAAAAG
>JALSLA010000067.1 GCA_026988515.1 Helicobacteraceae bacterium
CGTTTAGAAGAGCACTTCCCTTCTCGCGTGATTCATTGGCACTCGAAACTTACTAAAAAGCAGCGTGACAAAAACTTGGAAAAACTGCATTCGGGTCATTTTGATATTATTGCCGGCGCACGTTCGGCACTCTTTTTGAGTGTGGAAAATCTCGGTCTCATTGTCGTGGACGAAGAGCATGACGACAGCTATAAATCCTCTGCACGTCCCCGCTACCATGCCCGTGATCTGGCCGTTTATATGGGGAAAAAATTACATGTAAATGTCGTGCTCGGCAGTGCCACGCCGAGTCTGAGTTCGTATGTCAAATTTCCGTACTTTCGGCTTAAAGGCACGCATTTTAAAAGCGCAAAAAAATTTATTTTTGAAGCACACGCCGAAGCCATAACACCCCGTATTGTAACCGCACTCAAACAACATCTTCAAAACAAAAAACAGGCCATTCTTTTTGTGCCGACACGTGCCAACTTTAAATATCTCATCTGCGAATCATGCGGTTTTACCTATGAATGCCCTTACTGTTCGGTCGGCATGAGTCTGCATAAAAACAGCCGTTACGTCAAGTGCCACTACTGCAATTTCACCGAAGCCATTCCACAGATTTGCCCCAAATGTCGAAATAAATCACTCGTCTATTCACGTCTGGGTACGGCCGAAGCTACGGCACTGTTACAAGAAAAACTGCCTACTATGAAAACCGCGCAGTTTGACCGTGATGCCATTACGACACAAAAAAAACTCACCGCACTGCTTCATGATTTTAACAACGGAGCAATTGATCTGCTTATTGGTACACAAATGCTCTCTAAAGGCCATGACTACCACAACATATCGCTGGCTGTCATCTTAGGACTTGACAACATGTTAAACCTCAGTGATTACCGTGCCCGCGAACGAGCCCTCTCGTTAATGCTGCAAATTAGCGGACGCAGTGGACGCAACAGCGATGCAGAAGTGTTAGTACAGACGTTTCATGCAGACTTTTTCAACCAGTACATTGACAACTACGAGCAGTTTTTAGAAGATGAAACACTTTTTAGAGCGCATCTCTACCCGCCGTACAAAAAACTTGCCCGCTTGCTCTTTGCACATAAAAAAATAGAAACGGCACAAAATGCCATGCAGGAGGTCGTTAGGTCCATTCGTGCTTTCAATACGGTAGATATTGTCGGTTTCGGTCCCTCACCCATTGAAAAAATTGCTTCAAAATTTCGCTTTCAAATTTTACTGCGAAGCGATAAAGCCACCGACCTTATTCGCGTCATTACGGCATCTCGAAACAGGCTCTGCGAAGTCGATATGGACCCCATAGAGTTCACTTAAGGAGAGCTGTAACTTCATCGACACTCAGTACTTTTCCCGTACTCACCACCTTGCCGTCAATAACAAGTCCGGGAGTGCTCACCACCTGATACTCCATAATTTTCATGATATCGTCAACTTTTTCAATGTGAGCAAATCTGCCGCTTTTGGCGACGGCTTCTTTAACGACCGCTTCCAACTGCCTGCATTTAGCGCATCCGGTGCCTAAGATTTCAATTTTCATTTGTTCTCCTTTGGGTTATATAATCAGATTAAAAAGATAGCCAATAGCAATAATACCGCTTCCGACTATGGCAAAAAACACTCCAATCAGTTTGAGCGAAATAATTTTTTTGAGTATGAGCGCTTCGGGCAGACTCAGTGCGGTAACTGCCATCATAAAGCTCAATGCCGTACCCAGCAACATCCCTTTTGACGTCAACACTTCAATTAAAGGCATCACTCCTGCGGCATTCGAATACATCGGTATGCCCATCAATACGGCAATGACAACGGCAAAAGGATTGCCCTCACCGGTATAGCGCGCTATAAATTCTGTGGGGATATACCCATGTATCCACGCACCCAAAGCCACACCGATCATCACAAAAATATATATTTTTTTAAAGATGTCGAAGGTGTAGTCCCATGCCTCTTTGGCTCTGTCTCGTAACGACAAGCTCACTAAATGTGCCTCGAGTTGACCCGCTATGGGTTGTACTTCCATGAGAATCTCTTGTTCCAAACCGAGCCTTCCGATAAGCCAACCGCCGACAATTGCTACACACAGACCAAACCCGATATATGCAAGGGTTATTTTCCAACCAAAAAGTCCAAACAGCATGGCGATCGCCACTTCATTGTTCATAGGCGCTGAAATCAGGTAACTAAACGTTATGCCTAACGGAATGCGCGCTTGAATAAAACCTAAAAACAGAGGGATGGCCGAACAGGAACAAAACGGTGTGATAATACCGAACAACGAAGCGCCTACATGACCGTACATAACCGATTTTCCTTGCAAATGTGCCCGAACATACTCGGTATTGACCCAGGTTCGCAAAAAAGAGACCATAAAAATAATGCTCACTAACAACAACCCGATTTTGACCGTGTCGTATAAAAAAAAATGCAAAGCATCCGCTAATGCTCCCTGCACTCCCAAGGTCTTCTCAACAAACACCCCGGAGAGTTCATACCACATCTAGCAAAGCTCCGCTTTAATAATAGGCAGTAGCGTTTTTTCGATTAAATCGTATGTTTTTTCATACTCACTGACTGCTTTGCCGCTGGGATCTTCAAAACCTACATGTAAAATTTTACGTGCCTTAGGAAACACAGGACAGCTCTCTTTTGCCGCGTCACACACAGTGATGACCAAATCAAACTCAGTATCTATAACACGCTCAATGACTTTGGAATGGTACGCTTCGCGCCACTCTCCTTTGGATTCCAAAAGGGCTTGCGCCACGGGATTGACCTGACCGCTTGCTTGCACTCCGGAGCTTTGCGCAACGACACACGCGCCCATCTTTGCATTGATCATCGCTTCAGCCATAATAGAACGGCAGGAGTTCCCCGTACACAAAATCAAAACATTTTTTTTCATACCTTGCACGCTCCGACTTCAGATGTTTTTTTTAGCGGCGGAAGCGCAATGTCAAGATGTTTAATCTCTCGTATCGCTTCGCTTCTAAAGAGATCCAAAGGCATTCTAATGGAATAATACGCCCATGTTCCTTGTCGATCTACCCGAATAAACCCCGCCTCTTTCAAAATTTTCAGATGACGTGAAAGACGCGACTGAATCATATTGAGCGACTGTTGCAAATCACACACGCAGCATTCGCCATGTTCATCTAAAAATCGCAATATCAACACCCGTGTTGCATCATTGAGTGCGGCGACACTTTTTAAAAATACCTCCATTGTCTCCTCCTTAGCGTTGCACAAGTGTAACACAATTATATAATTAAATCAATATATGTTGATATTGTAATGTAATTCTGCTATAGTTTCTTCAAAATATACTTGGCAGGAACGTTCATGTTAGTGGCAACAGTACTCTTTTTCATTACCCTCATCGTTATAATTTGGCAACCTCGCGGTCTTCAAATAGGAACTACGGCAGTTACAGGGGCAATAGTCGCGTTATTGGCAGGTGTTGTAAGCATAAGCGATGTATTGACAGTCATTGACATTGTATGGGACGCAACACTAGCGTTCATTGGCATCATTATTCTCTCTATGGTTCTTGATGAAATAGGTTTTTTTGAATGGGCCGCCATCAAAATGGCAAAACTCAGCGGCGGTAACGGACATAAAATGTTTGTCTATATCTTGCTTTTAGGCGCTCTGGTAGCCGCATTTTTTGCCAATGACGGTGCGGCACTTATTTTGACCCCCATTTTACTTGCCAAGATGAAATATCTCAAGATGAAACCTTTGGCCATCTTTGCCTTTTTAATAGCCGGCGGATTCATAGGAGACAGCGCATCAAACCCTCTCATCATTTCAAATCTTACCAATATCGTGACCGCCGGATATTTCAATATTGGTTTTGTTGAGTATGCAACCAATATGTTTCTGCCCAACCTGCTCAGTATTGTCGCTTCCATTGCCGTATTGTGGATCTATTTTCGTAAAGACATCCCCTTTAGCGTTGATGTATCGAAACTTCCTGAAGCGTCTTCAGTCATTAAACATCCCCTAATGTTTAAATTTTCATGGTTCTTTTTGGCGCTGTTAATGCTGGGGTATTTTATAGGAGATCATTACGATCTGCCCGTTTCGCTTTTTGCTCTGGGGGGCGCACTCATCTTTTTGGCCATTGCCAACCACTACAACGCCGTCAAACCCATCATGACCATCAAAGCGGCACCGTGGCAGGTTGTCTGGTTTAGCATTGGGCTTTATGTTGTCGTTTACGGACTGAAAAATGCCGGACTCACCGATATTCTTGCATCGTGGATTCTGCATTTAAATACCTATGGAAATACCGTTGCTGTTATTGGAACAGGTTTCTTATCGGCGGTGCTGAGCTCTGTGATGAATAACATGCCGACTATAATGATTATGGATATTGCCATAGACCACGTTGGATATATCGGCAACGAAGCATTGGTATATGCTAATATTTTAGGTTCCAATCTGGGGCCGAAAATGACGCCTATCGGGTCGCTTGCAACGCTTTTGTGGTTGCATGTATTGGCTCAAAAAGGGGTAACAATCACATGGGGTGAGTACATGAAAGTCGGTCTGGTCATCACACCGCCCGTACTGCTCATAGCGTTACTGGGGCTTTTGTAACCTGAATTTAATATCCAAAGAGGTACAATCCCTCTTATGATACAGCGCATACCCACCAAACAAATTAGTGTCGGCGGCGTACTCATTGGCGGTGATGCTCCCGTCTCGGTACAGTCCATGACCTATTCGAAAACCCGTGACGTTACCGCAACGGTTGAGCAGATAAAACGGCTACATTTTGCCGGCTGTGACATTGTTCGCGTCGCCGTACCGGAGATGGAAGACGCACAGGCACTTCGTGCGATCAAAGAGCAGATTTCACTGCCCTTGGTGGCCGATATTCACTTTAACTACCGTCTGGCACTCGAAGCTGCCAAAGTGGTAGACTGCATTCGCATCAATCCCGGAAATATCGGAGAAAAAAGCCGTGTTAAAGATATTGTCAAAGCATGTCAGGAACGCGCTATTCCCATTCGCATCGGCGTCAATGCCGGATCACTGGAAAAAGAGTTTGACAACCGCTACGGTCAAAGCGCCGAAGGGATGGTCGCCTCGGCAGAATACAACATCAAGTTTCTTGAGGATCTCGGCTTTAGCGACATTAAAGTATCTCTCAAAGCAAGTGATGTCGAGCGTACGGTAGCCGCATACCGTCTATTGCGTCCCAAAAACAACTATCCGTTTCATCTGGGGGTGACCGAAGCGGGTACACGTTTTCATGCAACCATTAAAAGTGCCATCGGTTTAGGCACGCTGCTGCTTGAGGGCATCGGCGATACCATGCGCGTCTCCATTACCGGCGAACTCGAAGAGGAGATTACCGTTGCCCGTGCCATCTTAAAAGACAGCGGCGCATCGCAAGAGGGACTCAATATTATTTCATGCCCTACTTGCGGTCGCATCGAAGCCGATCTGGTCAGCGCCGTCAGTGAAATTGAATCACGCACTCAGCATATTAGCGCACCGCTGAATGTCTCGGTGATGGGATGCGTGGTCAATGCTATCGGCGAAGCAGCCCATGCCGATGTGGCTATTGCGTATGGCAAAGGGAGCGGTCTGGTCATGGTGAAAGGCGACGTCGTCGCCAAACTGAGCGAACACGAACTGGTTGATCGCTTTGTCAGCGAAGTTGAAAAGATGGCCAAGGAGTCGTAAGCATGGAAGAGTCTCTCTACAACATCGCTTTTGAACGCTCCATTTTAAGCTCAATTATATTTGAACCGTCGCAGTTTGACGACATTGAAACACAGCTTAAGGTCGATGATTTCTACCTTGCCGGACACCAAAGCATCTTTAAAGCCATGCAGGAGCTTTCTGCCAGCGACAAGCCTATTGATGAAGAGTTCATCAAAAAAGAGCTCCTTAAGCGTAAAGAGTTTGACGAAAACATTCTGCTTGACATCTTAAGCGCCAACCCCATCTCCAATACCGGTGCCTATGTTGCAGAGGTCAAAGACAAAGCACTCAAACGCCATCTGCTGACCCTCACCACCGAAATCAAACGTGTTACCGTCGAAGAGGAACTTCCCGGCGATGAAGTCATTGATATTGTCGAGCGCAAACTCTATGAAATCACTCAGGACTCCCAAACGTCCGACTTTCAGGATGCCCCCGACGTCACCGCAAAAACCATGGCCTATATTGAAGCCATGAAAGCACGGGGTAACTCCATTTTAGTCGGGGTCGATACCGGCTTTGCCGAATTGAATAAAATGACCACCGGTTTTGGTAAAGGCGATCTCATTATTTTAGCTGCACGCCCCGCCATGGGTAAGACCTCATTGGTATTAAATATGGTCCAAAACCTCATTAACCACAACAAAGGCGTTGCATTCTTTTCACTGGAGATGCCCTCTGAACAGCTCATGCTTCGACTGTTAAGCATCCAAACGTCCATTTACCTCACCAAATTACGCGTCGGTGACATTAACGATGAAGAGAGTCAACGACTCGAAGATGCTACCGCGGCAATGAAGGCGAGCAAACTCTTTATTGACGACAGCTCAACCGTTAACATTAACCAGCTGCGTTCCAAACTGCGTAAACTGAAATCGCAACACCCTGACATTGAACTTGCTGTCATTGACTACCTGCAACTGCTCAGTGCCGCCGGAACCAAAGACCGACATCAAGAGGTCAGTGAAATTTCACGCGGACTTAAAATGCTTGCCCGTGAACTGGAAATTCCCATTATTGCCCTTTCACAGCTTAATCGCGGTCTGGAGTCACGTAACGACAAACGCCCCATGCTCAGCGATATTCGTGAATCGGGCTCTATTGAGCAAGATGCCGACATTATTCTCTTTGTCTATCGTGATGATGTCTATCTTTACAAAGAAGAAAAAGAGCGTGAAAAAGAGGCGCTCAAAGAGGGCAAAGAGTTTATCAGCCAATATGTCGAAAAAGATGAAGAAGAGGCTGAAATTATCATTGGCAAACAACGTAACGGTCCTACGGGTCATGTCAAGCTCACATTTCAGAAAAAATATACGCGCTTTGTCGATACCCCGACATACAATAAAACTGAAATTATTTATGAAAATATTGATATGAGTGATGCCGAAATGGAGGTGACACCCAACGTTTCTATGCCGACTATATGAGACTCGAACGTCCCCGGCTTTTTACAGGTCGGCATGATATTATTGTCTTTGTAGGCATCTGTCTGTGCATTGTGTCGTTCTCGCTTCTGCAACGCTATGAAACCTTCCGACATCTCAAACAGTTTGATGATGCACTCCTTGATGTCACGGTGCTCAAACAGTATCTCAAACACAACAAAGACCGCCGTTATTATGTTCTTAAGCTTCGTAGTGACTATGGCGTGTTTTATACCTCGGCATCACCCTACCTGCGTCACCTTGTCGGTAGAACACTTCGCCTAAGGGTCTGGGTCAATCGCTATAGCTTTTACAACCACCTCACCGAAGGATATCTTCCGTCTAAGATTCTTAAGGTTTACCCCCGCCTCAATGCCAAGACAGTGCTGGCACATGCTATTGCATCACAGCATCAAAACGCACAAATCGGTGAACTTTATGCCGCTCTTTTTACGGCATCTCCTATGAGTTCATCACTCCAATATCAGCTCTCAACACTCGGTATCAGCCATCTGCTTGCCATTAGCGGGTTTCATCTGGGATTAATCTCTGCGCTGCTCTATTGGTTGTTACGTCCGCTCTATCGTCATATTCAAGAAAACTACTTTCCCTACCGCAGTGCGCATCGCGATCTTTTTATGCTCGTTTTCATCGTCATCAGCGCCTATCTTTACTTTTTAGGTGCCCTGCCCTCGCTGTTGCGTGCTTACACCATGCTGCTGATCGGATTTGTACTCTTCGATCGGGGTATTAAAATACTCTCCATGCAGACGCTCTTTCTTAGCGTCATGCTACTGCTTGCTTTTATGCCTGCTCTGTTCGCCTCATTGGGGTTTTGGCTTTCGGTAGCGGGCGTTTTTTATATTATGCTCTACCTCATCTATTTCCAACATCAAAACGTCTATTACAATCTTCTGGGCGTAAGTATCTGGGTCTATCTGATGATGCTGCCGATCTCACTCTATATTTTTGAAAACTTCACGATTTACCATCCCTTTTCTGTTGTAGCAAGCATCCTTTTTTTACCTTTTTATCTGATTGCTTCCGTTTTACATGTAATGGCTCAAGGGGGCCTTTTCGACCCCTATTTGTTAGACTATTTGAACGTCAGTACCCATGCATTTTCAGTGACTCTGCCACCCTACGTTATCATCACGCACCTTATGCTCTCACTGCTTGCTCTGCGCTATCGGTACGCCGCCGCTATGCTACTGCCGTGGTCGCTGTTTATATTTGCAGGCGCGATTCATCATGTAGCATAGTTTCAAACCGTAAATAAAGATAATCCACGACAGATAGATCCATAAAAAGAAAAAAAGTAAAATAGAAAAAGAGCCGTAAATAGTAGCATACGCGTTATTGTAAAACACATAATAGACAAAAAGAGCCTTGGCAAAGCTCAAAACCAGTGATGTTATAAACGAACTTATAAGTGCCGGACGGGTATGTACCTGAGTGTTGGCAGAGATTTTATAGAGCAGAAAAAAGAGTCCCCAAATGATGAGATAAGGGAAAATCGCCATGAGATTGATCCATGCTGAGACTTCGTATTCGCTCATGAGGTGTGTTAATTTGCTCGAGAGGTAAAATGACACAATCAGTGCCATCGGCGTCAGCGTCAGCATGGTCCAATAGGTGGTAATGCTCTCCCAAAAGGTTCGGTTTTTCGTATGAAAAATTTTATTGACAATATACTCGTAGTTTTGAAAAAAGAGCAGTGACGCCACCACAATCATACTCAACCCGATCACGCCAAGCTTTACCGAATTTTGTAAAAATCCGTCAATATGCTTGGTCAGTGCCTCAGAGTTTACCGGCATCAAATTACTAAAAATAAATGCTTTAATAGTGTCATAGTACTCTGAAAAACTCGGCATATTGGTCGCTATTGTTAAAATAATAATAAGCAGTGGAATCAGTGTAAAGATGGTGTAAAAACTCAGGCTCGATGCATAAAAAGTCAGCTCTTTGTCAAAAAAACGTCGTATAAAAAAACGCAAGTGGCGATAGAGCCGTTGCGCACTCATTTTAGAGCAGCCCCATCTTAATCGGGTTTAAAATATTATTCGGATCAAACGCCTGCTTGATGTCTTGGAACAACTGCATCTCTTCAGGAGTGAACGCCATCTTCATATAAGGCGCTTTGGCAAGACCGATACCGTGTTCCCCGCTGAGCGTTCCGCCAAGATCGACGGTCGCCTGAAAGACTTCTTCAATGGCTTTGTAAGCAATTTTTACCTGTTCGGGATCACTGCCGTCAACCATCACGTTGGTATGGACATTGCCGTCACCCGTATGTCCGAAACAGGGTATTTTAATATCATACTTGTCCGCAATGGCATAAAATTTTTCCAAAAGCTCCGGTAAGACAGCACGCGGTACGGTCACGTCTTCATTGAGTTTTTTACTGCCGTATACCGAAAGTGCCGGAGAGGCGTTACGGCGGGCAAACCAGAGGTCGGCCGCTTCAGTGTCGTTTTTGGCAATTCGAAACTCACTGCATCCGTTCTGCTCAAAAACCTTCTGAATCTGTGCAAGCTGAAAATTCAGATCGTCTTCCAGGTTTCCGTCCACATCGGTAACTAAAATCGCACCGGCATCGACCGGTAAGCCTTTGTGAAATGTCTGCTCGACCGCACGAATGGTCAGGTTGTCTAAAAATTCCATCGCCACGGGCGTCACGCCGCTTGCCATGGTTTTGTATACTGCTTCCATTGCACTGTTAACCGAGTCAAAAACACCCATCGCCGTTTTGGTCATTTTAGGTTTGGGAATAAGTCGTAACGTCACTTCGGTAATGACGGCAAGCGTTCCTTCCGAAGCAATTAAAATACCGGCAATATTATACCCCGCCACATCCTTAATGGTACGTTTTCCCGCTTTGATAATATCGCCGTTAGGACGTACCGCACGTATTGCCATTACGTAATCTTTGGTAATGCCGTATTTGGCCGCACGCATTCCGCCGGCATTTTCGCTCACGTTACCGCCAATGGTCGAGTACTCCTGACTGGCCGGATCGGGCGGATAAAAAAGCCCGACCTCTTCAACGGCACGCTGCAGATCCATATTGATAACACCGGGCTGTACAATGGCGACCATATTTTGCATATCGATCTCTAGAATTTTGTTCATATGTTTCTCAAATGCCAGTACCACACCGCCGCTACTCGGCAGCGCACCGCCGGTAAAACCGCTGCCCGCACCGCGAGGCACAATAGGAATGCGGTGAATGTTGCAGTATTTTAAAATGGCACTGACGTCGTTCTCATCACGGGGAAACAGTACGGCATCGGGTTCAAAACGTTCCCGTGTGGCATCATACGAATAGGCCAGAAGATGGGCTTTGTCACTGTAGACGTTTTCACTGCCCAAGAGTGCGATAAAATAGTTGTTATGGGTCTGTTTCATTTAGAACTCCTTACGCGAAGCAGATACGCTCTTGCGCCATTTCAAAAAGTTTGTATTATTCCGGTTCTGCCGCTCTATGAGGTGGAAATAGTAGGGC
>JALSLA010000068.1 GCA_026988515.1 Helicobacteraceae bacterium
GGTCCGGCAGGTATTGCTACAGCAATTGAGGCGTATGCTTTAGGTATAAAAAATATTGTTCTGCTTGAAAAAGACGAGAACCATAATGCTACCATTCGCAAGTTTTACAAAGATAACAAACGGGTTGACAAAGATTGGAAAGGGCAGAAAGTAGAGTGTGACGGCAATATCTACTTTGTTGACGGCACCAAAGAGAGCACCCTGGATTTTTTTGATGATCTGCTTGATCATCATGCTTTAGAGCTCAAAACGCATACGGAAGTACAAAAAATTGAAAAACAAGATGACGGCACCTTTGAGATCTTTATTGCCGGCGGCAGTATCAAAGCACACTATGTCGTCGTAACCATCGGGCGCATGGGTAAACCCAACAAGCCAAGCTATCCGATTCCGCCCTCAATAAAACAGCAGGTTAACTATACATTGGAAAAGTGTTCTCAGGGTGAAAAAATCATGGTTGTCGGCGGCGGTGACTCGGCCATTGAGTATGCCGTAGAACTTGCCGATAAAAACGAGGTGAGCATCTGCTACCGTCGCGGAACCTTTCGTCGTGCCAATCCGACCAACGAAAAAGAGATTACCGAGGCCATAAAAAGCGGCAAAGTGCGTCCGCTGCTGAACCAGACCATCGACTCTTTAGAGGCGAAACAGGGAAAAATACATGTAACTTTCGGCGACGGCAGCAGTGAGACGTTTGAACGTTTGATTTATGCCATTGGCGGCACGACACCAAGCGCCTTTTTGCAAAGCAGCAACATTGGTATTGAAGAGGGTAAGCCGGTACACGATGAACACTATGAAACACAGGTAAAGGGACTTTTTGTGGCAGGAGATATTACGCAAGAGTCGGGCGGTTCTATTGTGCTGGGACTCAATCACGGATATGCCATTGCCAAAAAAATAACACAGGACCGGAGCCATAAAGAAAACGTCTAAAAACAAAAAGGAACACTATTTGCTTATTCAATCCAATACATGTATTTTTTTGAATAGGAGTTTTTATGACAATCGAAAATTTTTCTTTGGAGTTGCACTCTGAACGAACACAAACAACCACAGTATCTCAAGGTTTTCTTACAGAACTCGATGCGCAACAGAGTAAACGCCTTGAAGAGATGGAAGCAGCCGTTACGAAAGAGATGGAGCTGTTTCGAGAGTTGGAATATGCTCTCATTCGTCAGCTGCTTGGTGCCTTGCAGTCGCAACCTTACAAGCAGCACACATGTCATGACCTCTCCTTGGAACAGCAGCCGTACTCGGTTTATGAAGAGCGTCGTGAAACGGAATCGTTATCGGTAAGTATGGTAGGTGAGATTCGTACGGCAAGACAAGCGATCAGTATTGATATGAATCTCTTTTTTTCAAGCAGTTTTGTGGAGCGTTATGCGGTAGAGCGTTCACAGTTTTACGATCCGTTGGTCCTTAATTTTGACGGAACGTTACCAAACTTGGAAAACACCACATTCTCTTTTGATCTGGATTGTGACGGGGTCAATGAACAGGTGGCACCGCTTCAAGAGGGGAGCGGATTTTTAGCACTTGACAGTAACAATAACGGTATTATCGATGACGGCAGCGAACTGTTTGGTGCTACAAACGGTAACGGATTTGCAGATTTGAGTCGCTATGACAGTGATAATAACCGTTGGATTGATGCGAACGACAGTGTGTTTGACGATCTGCGTATTTGGAGTCACAGCGAGGAAGAGCGCCGCCTTATCCCGTTAAAAGAGCTTGGGATCGGCGCGCTCTATTTGGGGTATACCAAAAACTCTTTTGATCTGCGCAATGACGATGGCGATACTTTAGGACGGATACGGTCCAACGGATTGTATCTCAATGAAGACGGCAGCAGCGGTCTGATGACCCAGATTGATTTAGCCAACCGTCACAAGCATGCGGGACGCAAAATGGAACCGTCAGATCTGCACCGTATTCTCAAAGCAATGTAGGTTCCAAGAAGATTCTTAGAACCGCGTGTTACACATTGGTGTTACCGCAATAACCGCATTTTTTGGCATCAAGAGGAATCTCCATAGCACACTCGCCACACACTTTAGTCGTGGGTGCCGCTTCTGCTTCAGGCTCTTTCATTTTGTTGTAGGCACGAATAAACATGAAAATAATAAAGCCTAAAATAACAAAAGAGATGACATCGTTGACAAACATTCCGTACTTAATAGCCGGTGCACCGGCTTTGTCCAATGCTTCCATGGAGGCATACTCTTTACCGTCTAGTGCAATAAACAGTTGGGAAAAATCAACCTTTCCGAGTAACATTCCGACCGGCGGCATAACAACGTTGTCCACCATCGACTTAATAACCGTTGCAAAAGCACCTCCAAAAATAAAACCGACAGCCATGTCGACCATGTTTCCTTTAATGAGAAACTTTTTAAACTCTTCTAACATCTTTACGACTCCTATAGATTATGTTAACGATTGAATTTTAACTGTTAATAACTTGAATATAGTTTAATGTTTGTGTACGTTTGAAAATATCGGGTCGTTTGTCTGTTGCGCACGATACCGTCATGCTATTGGGAACGAATCTTTTTAATCTGCTCATACGCTGCGTTAATGGCTTGCACTTTTTGGGTAGACTCTTTCATGTAAGCATCATCGGCACCTTGTGCTTTGATAATATCGGGGTGGTATTGGCGCACCAGTTTTCGGTATGCTTTTTTAATGTCGTTGAGCGAGTGTTGGGGTGTGACTCCTAAAAGTGTGTATGCATCGTCAATAGAGCTTTCAACCCGGGTATTTTTGTAGAGGCTTTTAAACTGTTCGAGCATCCCCTCAAAGAGTGTCGTATCGACATGTAAAAGTTTGCGGAGTGTTTGGAGCATCTGCTCTTCATTGTGAGAGAGCTCACCGTCAACAAAGGCAAGGTTCATCCAAAATCCTAGCATATCACGGATTTTACGTTCATCACCGCGCAGGGAACGATACAGTTCCTGTGCTTTTTGTTCCAGATTAAAGGCAATCTCTTTTTCATGTTTGAAAATCTCTTTTAAGAGCGTTTTGGCATGGTCGGGATCGGGGAAAATTTTGCTGATGTCGTTGAACATATTGCCGATGAGCTCAGCTTCAAGTTCATCAACCCTGCCGTCTGCTTTGGCAACCTTGGCGGTAAGGGCAACAAAAAGTCCCAGTTCGCTCTGTTCCAAGTGTTCTTTGGTGAGTGTAAAGTTTTTGAACTGATCGTGATAGTAAATTTTTTGAAAGCGTTTGTAGCTTTTAAAAACACGGTATATCACGTACGATACTATAAGAAAAATAATAATATTGCCCACATACAATCCTTTTTGAAAGGTTCATTGATGAACCCAATGCCTAAGTATAAAGTAAAAAAGTTAAAATAGCGCTCATGAAACAGACTTTTAATAACCTTGATACCGGTATCAAATACATGTTGCTCTCGTCACTGCTGTTTGGTGTCATGGGTGCGTTTGCCAAGCTTTGCAGTGAGCATATGAGTTCGTTGGAGGTAGTTTTTTTTAGAAATTTATTTGGGGTGGTACTGGTGGGTGTAACGCTTTTAAAACATCCGTTGGTGCAACAGGGCGGCCGACCGCTACTGCTCTTTTTTCGGGGCTTTATGGGATTTATGGCGCTTTTGGCATTTTTTTACAATATAGCGCATATTCCTTTGGGTGACGCCATGACATTTTCGAAAACCGCACCTATTTTTACGGCTCTTTTTGCGTACCTTCTTCTCAATGAAAAGCTCTCAATATTGGGGTGGTTTGGCATTGGAATCGGCTTTATGGGTATTGTTTTGATTACGCAACCCACAGGCTTGAGCTTCAGTAAGACCGATATTTTAGGAATTTTCAGCGGTGTGGGCGCGGCGTTGGCTTACACATCGGTACGCGAGCTGCGAAACTATTACGATACGCGAGCCATTGTACTCTCCTTTATGGTGGTAGGAACACTGGGGCCGTTGGTGTTGTTGCTGCTTTCTGAATTTTTACATGTCAAAGCACTCGATTTTCTGCTTGGAACGTTTGTCATGCCTCACGGGATTGTGTGGCTTTATGTCGTCGGTATGGGACTGTTCGCAACATTTGCGCAGTATTATATGACCAAAGCCTACGCCGAGTCCAAAGCCGGTATAGTCGGTGCAGTGAGTTACAGCAGCATTGTTTTTTCCATTATATTGGGTCTCTTTCTGGGGGATGCGCTTCCCGATGGTATTACCGCATGCGGTATTGTACTCATTGTTATTGCCGGCATAATGGCCGCCAAGGGAAAATAGGGTATAATCTGCTTTTTTAAAAGGAACAGGATAGATGATGATACTACTCTCCGGCCCATGTGTAATTGAGAGCGAAGAAAGCCTTTTTAAAATTGCCAGAGCGCTTCAGACATATCATGACGACCCACGGTTTGATTTCTACTTTAAAGCCAGTTTTGACAAGGCAAACCGCACCTCGCTTGAAAGCTTCCGAGGTCCGGGGCTTGAGGAAGGCTTGAGGTTGCTGCAGAAAGTCAAAGAGACGTTTGGCTACAAGATTGTCACCGACGTGCATGAGAGTTGTCAGGTTGCTCCGACTGCCGAGGTTGTCGACATGTTGCAAATTCCTGCTTTTTTATGCCGGCAAACCGATCTCCTCGTGGCTGCGGCACGAACCGATGCGATGGTCAATATTAAAAAAGGGCAGTTTATGAATCCCAATGATATGCAGTATTCCGTCGCAAAAGTGTTAAAAACACGCGGTTGCGAGAGGGTGGGGTATGAGCATGCCAAACAACACGGCGTGCTGTTGACCGAACGCGGTTCCTCGTTTGGTTACGGCAATATCGTAGTCGATATGCGTTCACTGGTTATCATGCGTCGTGTGGCTCCGGTACTCTTTGATGCAACCCATTCGGTACAAATGCCCGGTTCCGGAGGCGGCAGTACCGGCGGGGACAGTTCAATGGTACCGTATTTGAGTAAAGCGGCTGCCGCCGTCGGTGTGGACGGGTTTTTCTTTGAGACCCATTTTGACCCTGCGCAGGCATTAAGCGACGGGCCCAATATGGTGACTTTAGAGACGCTGAAGACGCTAACGCAAACATTACTGCAAATTCAAGAAATAGATTAAGGAATAACATATGACACTCATTGAAGGAAAATTACAAGTCGTCAACGGCAAAAAAATTGCTATTGTCAGTACCCGTTGGAATCATTTTATTGTCGATAGACTCGTCGAGGGCGCCAAAGATGCTTTTGCTCGTCACGGCGGCCATGACGGGGATCTTACCCATATTCTGGTACCGGGTGCTTTTGAATTGCCGATGATTGTGGATCGGCTTTTGAGTAGCGGTAAGTACGATGCCATCTGTGCACTGGGTGCGGTCATTCGCGGTGCAACACCGCATTTTGACTATGTTTCTGCCGAAGCGACCAAAGGTATTGCCACGATGAGTCTGAAGTACCAAAAACCCGTCTCTTTCGGGCTGTTGACAACCGATACGATTGAGCAGGCCATTGAACGTGCCGGCACCAAAGCCGGCAATAAAGGTTTTGAAGCGATGACTACGGTCATTGAGATGCTTGATCTGTATGAGAATTTTTAATGGCGACACGACATCATGCCCGCATGGCGGTAGTCAGTCTGCTGTATGCTTACGATTTGGGAAACCGATCCATTGCAGAGTACAGTGATGACATTTTAGAAGAGAAAAAAATTCGTAACAAACAGCGGGATTTTGCATTAGCGCTCTTTGGCGGTGTCATGGAACAGCTTGAAAGCATTGACGATGCGATTGTAACGCATTTAAAAGATTGGGACTTTAATCGTTTGGGGTCTATTGAACGCGCTACATTGCGTCTGGGAGCATACGAGATATTAAACTCCGATTTGGATTCGGCTGTTATTATTAACGAAGCCATTGAGGTGGCAAAATCATTTGGAACGGAACAGTCTCCCAAGTTCATTAACGGGGTACTGGATGCCATTGCCAAAGACAAATAGGTGATGTTGTAATGAGAATGAGTAAAGCGGAAGCGTTGCATCTTATACGCGAGGGTGATTTAAAAGAGCTTGGCAAGATGGCGACGGTAAAAAAAAGAGAACTGCACCCTAACAGAGTAACAACGTTTGTAGTCGATCGCAATATCAACTATACCAACATCTGTTGGGTCGACTGTAAGTTTTGTGCATTTTACCGTCACGAAAAAGATGCCGATGCCTATATATTGAGTTTTGAAGAGATTGATGCCAAAATTGATGAGCTTCTTGCAATTGGCGGCACACAGATTCTCTTTCAAGGCGGAGTGCATCCCAAGCTTAAAATTGAGTGGTATGAAGATCTGGTGGAACATATTCATACCAAGTATCCTGACCTGACGATTCACGGTTTTTCGGCCATTGAGATTGACTTTATTGCCAAAGTGTCGCGTATTAGTGTCGAAGAGGTGTTAACGCGCTTACACGCAAAAGGACTTGCCTCGATACCCGGAGCCGGAGCAGAAATTTTAAGTGATGCGGTGCGTGATGTGATTGCTCCCAAAAAGATTGATGCCGAAGTCTGGATTGATGTGCATCGAACGGCACACAGATTGGGCATTAAATCGACGGCTACGATGATGTACGGTACCTTGGAAAGCGACGAAGATATTGTTGAGCATTTTGACATGGTACGGCGACTGCAAGACGAGACGGGTGGTTTTAGAGCTTTTATTATGTGGTCATTTCAGGGGAATAATACGGAGCTATTACGGCTTTTTCCCACCATTGAAAAACAGAGTGCCAATCGTTATTTGCGTTTGCTTGCCGTGGCACGGCTCTTTTTGGATAACGTGCCCAATATTCAAAGTTCATGGGTAACACAAGGTCCCTATATTGGTCAAATGGCACTGCTTTACGGTGCCAACGATCTGGGGTCCACCATGATGGAGGAGAATGTTGTCAGCAGTGCCGGTGCGGCATACTCCATGGCAAAAGAGGAGATGGTACGGCTCATTCGCGATATCGGTGAGACACCCGCCATTCGCAATACAGCCTATAAGACGCTGGAGATGCTCGCATGAGACAGCTCGTTGGCGTCGGCATAACAATTTTATTTTTAGGACAGGTTTTAATGGCAGCAGTTGTGGATTATGTAGAAGTTAAAGGGGTGAAGGTTCCGGTGATTTTTGAAGCGGACCATCGTCTGCCGTTGGCATCGTTACAGTTGGTATTTACCAACAGCGGCAGCATTACTGACGGTGCGCATGCAGGGCTTGCCAAGTTAAGCGCTAAAATGATGAACGAAGGCTCTAAAGCTTTAGGAAGCGACGGTTTTGCGGAAGCTCTGGATTCCAAAGCGATCGGTTTAAGTGCCCATACGGGTATAGAGACTTTTGTATTTGAACTCAGCGCACTCAAAAGTGAGTTTGATACGGCGCTTGAACTCTTTCAATCACTCCTTGAAAATCCCAATATTACGCAAGAGAATCTTAAAAAAATTCAGACCAATATTGTCGGTGGTCTCATGCGAAAATCCAATGATTACGATTATGTTGCCAATGTAGCGCTAAAAGCGCTTCTATTTAAAGGAACGCCGTTGGCACAGCCTGCTTCGGGAACGCCTGAAAGTGTCAACGCCATTACACTCAATGATGTAGAGACATTTTTACAAGAACATCTGGTGCTTTCACGTGCTATTGTTGTTGTAGGCGGTGATTTGGATTTAGCTCATGCCAAAACCCGTTTAAAAAAACTGCTTGAGGTCCTACAGGTCGGAAAGAGCCAAAAGGTCAAGCACTATGATGTGGTCAGTAAAAGCAGTAATGACATTATTACAAAAAAGACGGAACAGGCTTATGTCTATTTCGGCTCGCCGTACCATTTACATGTAAATTCACCGGATTATTACAAGGCGCGTGTGGCAACTTATATTTTAGGAACCGGTGGTTTCGGAAGTCGCTTAATGGAGGAGATTCGCGTGAAACGCGGTTTGGCCTATTCGGCTTATGCACGTTTAAATATTTCAGCATCGTCAAACTACATGATGGGCTATTTACAGACAAAAACCGAATCCATGGCAGAGGCACAAGAAACGGTGAAAGAGGTGATTGGTAACTTTGTTGCCAAAGGAGTCAGCGCAGCAGAGCTTGAACAGGCAAAAAAGTTTTTACTCGGCTCGGAACCACTACGTGTTGAAACACTTTCACAGCGTCTTTCACGTACCTTTATGGAGTATTACAAAGGGCAACAAATCGGTGCATCACTTGAAGAGTTAAAAAAAATAGAAGTGCTTGATGTCAAAACCCTTAACACTTTTATTGCGGCACACCCTGAAATTAACCGACTCAGTTTTGCCATTGTTACGGCACCGTAGATGTTATGGAAATTGCGCCAAAGGATGCATCGAAATTTCAACGTCTGGGTGTAAGTTCTGCGAGTGCTTTAGCGCTGCATGCACCGGTATCGTACGAAGATTACCGATGGTATAGTGAGGTAAAGCCGTATGCGCAACTTGTGGATGTGACGGTAGAAGCCGTTTCGAGAACACCGCGACTGTTAAAAGTTCAGGCATACGCTCACAATCTCTCCTGTAACATTGAACTGCTCTTTTTCTCTCCCAAACCGTACATGACACGTCTGTTTCATGCAGATGAACGTTACACGCTTTACGGAAAAATTGACTGTTATGCCGGTCATGCGCAAGTGAGTCATCCGAAAAAAGTGACACAGACAGGCGGTATTACTCCAAAATACAAAAGTCCATTGCGTACCGATGTCATGAGAAAGCTCATTAAAGAGTATGTGACGTATGAGAACCTTGTTGCAGAGGGATTGCCCGATACGGTTGCACGAACACTGCTTGAGATCCATTTTCCACAACAGCGTTCCGGTATGGGGCTGTGTGAAGCGGAGCTGTACGCACTGAAGTTTGCCGAACTGTATGATTATATGAGCGCTCTTCGTAAGAAACGCAAATATGTTGCCTCATCGTTTCGATGCCGTAGTGAGTGGAGGGCATGGAGTCAAACTTTGCCGTTTCAGCTTACCGGGGCTCAGATAGAAACTATTGAAGCGATTGCCGATGATTTACAAAGTAAACATGCCGCGCGTCGCATGATTGTCGGTGATGTCGGTTCGGGTAAGACGATGGTCATGTTGGCTGCGGTTATGATTGCACGCCCGAATCGTTCCGTATTAATGGCACCGACAACAATTCTGGCCCAACAGCTTTATGAGGAAGCACAAAAGTTTTTACCCCATTTACATGTAAAATTACTAACCCATAAAAGTGCTAAAAATGTTTCGCTTGATGATGCCGATTTTATCATCGGTACGCATGCGTTGTTATACAGAGAGCTTCCTGAAGCCGCTTTAATTATGGTTGATGAGCAGCACCGTTTTGGAACGGCACAACGTAACGTACTGGAAAAACTGGTAACACAAGGTGACCAACACCCCCATTTTTTACAGTTTAGTGCGACACCCATTCCGCGAACACAGGCCATGATTGATGCTGCTCATATTGATGTCTCTTTGATGACGCAGACACCCTTTAAAAAAAATATAGCAACAGAGGTTATTTATAAAAAAGATTTTCCTGCACTGCTGCAGCACATTACTACGGAGCTGGAGCGCCAGCATCAGGTGCTGCTTGTCTATCCGCTGGTAGAGCAGAGCAGCATGTTGGCATATCAGAGCATTGAAGAGGCGCGTGCATTTTGGGAAAAGCAATTCGAGAATGTTTATGTGACCTACGGAAAAGATAAAAACAAAGAAGAGGTGCTGCTTGCATTTCGGGAGAAGGGGAGCATTCTTATTGCTACGACTGTTGTCGAAGTCGGCATCTCGCTGCCACGACTCAGTACGGTTGTGATTGTCGGCGCTGAGCGTTTAGGACTTTCGACGCTGCATCAGCTTCGTGGACGGGTAAGTCGCACCGGACTGCAAGGGTACTGCTACCTCTTCACGTATAAATCCGAGAGTGAACGTCTCGAACAGTTTAGCCGAACCATGAACGGTTTTGATATTGCCGCGCTTGATTTAAAATATCGTAAAAGCGGTGATCTTCTTGTGGGACGAAATCAGAGCGGCAAAGCATTTAAGTGGGTGGATATCGGTGAAGATGAGGCTATTGTAAAAGCGGTGCAAGACCGTCTTTTACCGAAAGTTTAATACAAACCGAAACGATTGTCATTACGTTTAAAAAGAACCCGTGTTTTGCCGTCAGGATCAATGAAAACTTCAAACTGTTTATTGCCCTCTTTGAGGTTTTCTAAAGCTTCTGCGACCTCTATGGGCTTGTAGAGTTCCAGTTCTACAGGAACAATTT
>JALSLA010000069.1 GCA_026988515.1 Helicobacteraceae bacterium
TATCTAACAGCAAGAAAAAAGGTATAGGACAGCTTTTACATGTAATTTATGAGACTTTATTGATGGAACAACCGCATGATACACTATAGAAAAGCACATCTCAATGATATTGCCGCCATGCAGAGACTTGTGAAGCCCGAAATTGATGACGGTATTATTTTGATTCGCAGTGATGATGAAATATCGACCAATATTCGCTCTTATATGCTCGCTTTCGATGACGAACAGCTCATTGGTTTTGTAGCATTGCACATCCATACACTCACCCTTGCCGAAGTCCGATCACTTATTGTAGAGGCCGCTTATCGCGGTCGGCAGGTCGGCAGCAAGTTGGTGAATATGTGTGTTGAAGAGGCGAAAACACTGGGTTTGAAGAAAATTTTATCTTTGACCTATGAGCAGCGTTTTTTTGAAAAGCTGGGATTTGTTGAAATTCCTAAAGAGTCCATTCCCGAACACAAAATATGGGCAGACTGTATTAAATGCAAGCACTTTCCAATATGCAACGAAGTCTCTCTTATCAAAACCCTTTAGAGGCAATTGCGCTTTTTGTGCTCTTTTGCATCTACTCGGCAGTAGCGAGCATCTATCCCATATTGCCTCCGCTTCTGGGTATTTTATTTTTTTATTTTGTCAAATATTTTGATAGCAACAGACTCTCTGCCTTTTTGTATATATTGGCATTTTTGGTTGTTTATGAGGCCAACTATGGCTATTTGACCCTCAGTGTTCTGGTCTATTTTTTACTACTGTATTATCTTTTGGTGCCTTCGCTTAAAAAAATCATTAAATGTAACATATGCATTACATTTATTCATGTGCTGTTTGTCTATATCGGGTTTTGGCTCTATACTATAGTTCTTAATACAATCTTTTGGCTTCCCATGCCTAAAATAGATCTGTATGTCATTTTTTATATTGTTGTAGAATTTTTGGTGATCAGTTTATTATGAGAACGCAACTTATAGTCTCGATTTTTTTTATTGCGTGGGTAACACTGCTTGTTAGACTCTACTATTTGAGTATTGAGTCCAATAAATACTATGAAGCCTTATCGGACAAAAACACCATTAAGGTAGAAACCATTGCGCCTGTTCGTGGTGAAATTAATGACATCAACGGTAAGCCGATTGCTATTAACAAGCTAGGGTTTAAAATAGCAATTAAACCGCATATTCGTAATCGACAGCATCTGATGAAGGTGATTGGCTCTATTGTCGCATTGTTGCCACACTTGGATGAAGAGGCATTGCTTAAACTCTACAGGCGACGTGATTCAAGTTATTATCATAATCCGATTATTGTAGTGAATTTTATTTCGTATGATGAGATTATACCGGTCTATGCAAAACTCAATCTTTTAAAAGATGTTAAAATCACTGCCGCGCCAAAACGATTTTATCCGCACGGAACTATTGCCGCACATGTCATTGGATATGTTGCCAAAGCTAATGATAAAGATATGAAAAACAATCCGTATGCACGGCTTATTGGTACCACGGGAAAGAGTGGCATTGAAAACTTTTACAATGGCTATCTTCAGGGAAGTGCGGGTGAACGTGTTATTAAGGTAAGTGCCTTTAATAAAGAAATTGCCGAACTTTCATACAAAAAGCCGACTGAGAACCAAAATATTCAGCTCAATCTTGATTTGGATCTTCAGTATTATATTGCGGAACTTTTTAAAGATATTAGCGGTGCCGTTATTGTCATGGATATTGAGGGCAGGGTGATTGCCGCAGGAAGTTATCCGGAGTATGATCTGAATACCTTTGTCGGTGGTATTTCAACAACAGAGTGGAAAAAACTCATTAATGACCCCAATATTCCTTTTACCAATAAAATTATTCATGGGCTGTATCCGCCGGGGTCTATTATTAAAACAGGGTTGGGACTGGGGTACGTGACAACAGAGATGAGTGAGTGGGAATCATTTACATGTACGGGTTCTATGAAACTTGGAAACCGAAAATTTCGGTGCTGGAAGCGCTGGGGGCATGGTGAGACATCGCTTATTAAAGCCATTCGAGAGAGTTGTGATGACTATTTTTACAAAGGAAGCTTGAAAGTTGGTATTGAACGTATGAGTGACATATTAAAACGTTACGGTTTGGGAAAAAAGACAGGTATTGATCTGCCACGTGAATTTATTGGCACCGTTCCCAGCCGCGCATGGAAACGTAAAAAATACAACCAACCGTGGTATATTGGGGAAACCTTGAACAGTTCGATCGGTCAAGGAGATTTTCTCTCTACACCCATTCAAATTACACAATTTACAGCGCTCATGGCGACAGGAAAACTGGTTACTCCGTTTATTGTCAAAAAGATCGGTAGCATTGAAAATCATCCTGTAATTCGTGACGTACTGACCTATGATGAAAAGCGTAAATTGCCGTTAATTCGGCGGGCTATGTATGAGGTTTGTAACCATAAAAAAGGTACCGCGACCAAATATATACACTCCAAAGTGAACATTGCCGGTAAAACGGGTACCGCGCAAGTTGTAGGAATTCCTCAAGAAATCAAGGAGCGCATCAGTGAAGAAGATATGGAGTACTACCGACGTTCCCATGCGTGGCTGGCGGCTTATGGACCGTATAAAAACCCACAATACATTGTGACGGTTTTGGTCGAGCACGGTGGACACGGCGGCTCGGCTGCAGGCGATATTGTCTCAAAAATTTACGATAAATTGCTTGAGAAAAAATATATTAAATAACGCCTACAGAATTTTGGATAAAAAGCGCCAACAGTACAAACAGTAAAATGGCAGCAGATTTATTGTAGAGTTTATTGGCTAAAATGAGCAACAATGCCAAGGAGGATGCAACCATGAGTGTAATATCATAACGGCTTGCTTCGAGGTTGACAGCCAGTGGCGACACCAGAGCCGCACTGCCTAAAACCATAGAGAAATTAGCGACATTTGAGCCGATAATATTTCCGATGCTCATATCGGCATGACCTTTTTTAACCGCAACAATTGAGACAACAAGTTCGGGCAATGAGGTACCTAAAGAGATTAAAAAGAGACCAATAATCCATTCACTGACCCCAAGCATTCGGGCAATAGCACTACCGCTATCAATAACAAAGTTTGCGCCGCCGATGGTTAAGACAAAACCTACACATAACAGAGCAATTGTTTTTGTCCAGTTAAAGGTCTCTTTTCCCAGATCGGTATCGATTTCACCGACGAGATCTTCTTTGGCATCTTTAAACAAGAAGAGCAGGTAGGCTACCATGAGTAACAAAAATAATATACCGTCAAAACGGCTAATATCACCGTCGAGAATCATAATGATAAAGACAATGACCGGAAAGAGAATCCATGCACTGTCTTTGGCAAAAAGATCACGGTGGGGATTCATGCTGCGAGCAATAAGAAAAACAACGCCTAAAACAAGCGTAATGTTAAACATAACGCTACCGACAACATTGGCAATTGCCATATCGGACTTACCATCGGCCGATGCCATAACCGAAGCGGCCATCTCCGGTAAAGAGGTTCCAAATGCCACGAGCGTTGCCCCAATTACAAAATGTGAAATTTTAAAATGCAGCGCTATACGCTCGGACTCTTTAATAATAAAATCTGCACCATATACCAGCGCTGCCATTGCCACTATAAAAACAGCAAAATCCATTAATTCTCCTCGTTTCGTATAATCAAGCTGTCGGGTAACCCCAATTGTGTGATGAGTCGTGCTTCTTCACAACGCATCTCACCGTTATCGGTTTCGTGATCATAACCCATAAGATGCAATAGACCATGAATAAAAAGCAGTTGCAGCTCATCGTTAAAAGTATGTCCCATTGCCTTACTGATACGATCAGCGGTATCGATAGAGATTACAATGCTTCCTAGGGGAGACATTGGCATTGGCTCAAATGGAAAACTTAACACATCGGTTGCTTTGTCTATATTACGGTATTGTTTATTGAGTTCTTTGATTTCGGTATCGTCAGTAAGCACCAGCTCAACGCTTTTAATATGCAGATCTGTTGCAATGTGACGTAACGGGGTGATGTCTACATTTCGTTTGGTTCTGTTTTCAAAGTCAATCATAAAGCGTATTGTACCCAGATATGATACAATATGAAGGTATAAAATGCTATTTTTGAGGGGCGGCAGTGGCAGAGAAACAGGCAGTATGTATTATGAGCGGTGGTATGGATTCGACACTTGCGGCATACCTGATGAAGGAAGATGGGTACGATATTATCGGGATACATTTTAGTTACGGACAACGAACGGAGTTTAAAGAGCATACGGCATTTCATGCGATTTGCGACCATTTACATGTCACGAAGCGTTATGTGCTTCCGTTGGAGTTTTTTAAAGATATAGGTGCTTCTTCTTTGACCGACACTACTGTTTCTGTGCCGACAGAAGGTATTGAACCGGGTGTTCCTACCACGTATGTTCCTTTTCGAAACGGTATTTTTCTAAGCATTGCCGCTGCTATTGCCGAAAAAGAAGGTGCCGAAGTGTTGAGTATCGGAGTGGTTGAAGAAGACAGTAGCGGCTATCCTGACTGTACGAAAGTATTTATTGAAAGCATGACACAAAGCATTAATTTAGGAACCAAAGCATCGACTAAACTACAGATTGCAATGCCGTTGGTTACACTTAAAAAAGAGGAGATTGTTGCAAAAGCACTTCAACTAGAGGTACCGCTTCATTTAACATGGAGCTGCTATCAGAATGACACAGTGGCGTGCGGCGTGTGTGATAGTTGTCGTTTGCGACTCAAAGGCTTTGCATTAGCCAATATATTGGATCCGATACCGTATGAAACGGCTACTTAAACATCCGCGCTTCCCTATTGTTTACCACTATAAACCGCGACAGAAACATACCTACATTGCTATAGAAAGCGACGGTACGGTCTGTATTCGCACTCCTATCAGCAATATGGACTTTCTTGAAACGATAGTACGTGAAAAAGAGCATTGGATCATACAGCAACTCGAAAATATGGCACAACATGAACAGGCTGTTTTGGGTGAAACATTCTATTATTTGGGAGTACTGCACACTATGGACTCTCGTGTCGCAAAACCGCTTAAAGAAGCCATCTCCCGGTTACGATCTGTGGAGCCTAGGAAGTTGCAGCACTGTTATGATCTCTTTTACAAGCAGGCATGCGCATACTACATACCGCAGCGTATAGCTTATTTTTCAGATATGATGGGGCTCTACCCCAAAATGGTCAGCTATAGAAAAATGAAACGGCGCTGGGGAAGTTGTGATGCCAACAAACAGCTAACCTTTAACAGCGCTGTTATGAAGCTTTCAGTAGAGCAAATTGACTATATTGTCGTACATGAATTGGCACATATTAAACATATGAATCATTCTGCAGTATTTCACCGTCTGGTACAGCAGTATTGCAGTGAGGCACGTTCAATCGAAGAGAGCCTTCGTCGATTACGTCCGTGATACTTTTTTGGCTGCTTTGTTGGCATACATAAGTTTATCGGCTTTTTCAAGCACTGCTTTCAAGGTATCGCCTTTCTTGTAGGCTGCAATACCAAACGAGAATCCCATGGGTAAAATGTCGCCGTTGGTTGCTCGAATTTTCTTATGTGTCAGTGCATCACTGGCCTTCTCAAAAGTAGCGTTTAGGGCTTTAATGTCATGTGTTGAGGAAAAGACAATGAACTCATCTCCGGCAAAACGTACCAACTCTGAGGACTCAAATGATCTTTCTAGAAAGTTGGCAATATAAATAAGGACTTTATCACCCACTGTATGACCGTAGGTGTCGTTGATAAATTTAAAACGATCCAGATCAATAAAGGTGAGGGCACCGTCTTCTTGAAAAGTTCCATCATCATCTAAAAAATGGTCGGAGATCCACTGACGATTGTATTTACCCGTAAGCGGGTCGGTATAGATACGTGCCTGAAGTTGTTTCATTTCATCTCTTAATTGCGCTACTTCATGGCTGACACGCTGTAACTTGTCACTGTCACCGTCACGAATGGCATCTTGCGCATCTTGTGTAGAACTCGACAGTTTGGCAATATGCGTGTGGGTGGAATCGAGTAGATCATTTGCTTTTTGAATCGTCTCTTCACTGCTGTGCATAATAAAATCTGTATCTTCAAAATCAACATTATAGGCTTTTGCAAGTGTTTCAAACCGTTCTTTGTACAGTGAGGGCAGTACGACATCTCGTTTCATTAAATCAGAGATGGTAATATCGGTAAGTTCTTCCAGATTCATTAGTACTCACTTCCTAGTGATATTATAAATTATATAACAAATTGTATTAACGTATTTTTAAAAAGGTCTCAATACTGACACGACTCCATTGCTTGCTTTGAGTAAGATGGTTTTGCGCGGATAACAATACCTTGTTAAAATCACTGTTTTCTTGACGTAAATCATTGAAAACTGTTTTTAAGGATTTTTTTGCCGAAGTAATGACATCGTCGGGATACGTTGAAAGAATGACTCCGTAAGCGTCAAGTTTTTCCATGGTTTGCGCATTTTCATACTGAAACTCATAGGTCATTTCCGCATTCATTTGTGATGCTGCCATGGTAATAATTTCTTGATGTTCCGATGCAAGTTTTTCAAATGAACGCTTATTGAAGGTCAGCTCCAAAATTGAACCCGGTTCATGCCAACCGGAGTAATAATAGGGCGCTACTTTATAAAAACCCATCGTGACATCGAGTGCCGGTCCGACCCATTCGGTTGCATCAATAACGCCACGTTCCAATGCGGTATAAATTTCGCCGGCGGGGAGCAGTACTGGATTGACACCAAGCTTGGCAAACACCTCTGCCGCCAATCCGGGAACACGCATTTTCAGCCCTTGCATATCGGCTAAAGAGTGAATCGGTTTTCGAAACCATCCGCCCATTTGGATGTTGGTATTACCACCCAAAAAAGGGTAGAGGTTATATTTGGCATAGAGTTCACGCCACAGTTGCAGTCCGCCACCAAAAAGCATCCACGCATTGATCTCTTCGGCCGTAAAACCGAAAGGAAATCCGCTAAATAGTGAAAAGGCACTGTTTTTACCCTTCCAGTAGTACGGACCGGAATGAAACATGTCAATCTGACCGCTACTGGCGGCATCAAAGACAGCAAGAGCCGGAATGAGTGTATTTTTGGGATAGAGTTTGATCTCGAGTGAACCGCCGCTTGCATGGTTGACACGTTTAACAAACCTTTCGACACCTGTACCCATAATGGGAAAGTGTGCCGGCCAGCTTGTCGCCAACTTGAGGGTTGTTTTTTTGTTTTTATTGATGAAGACCCTTTTAGGGTCACCATCATGATGTTTAGGATGTTTGGTGTAGTCGATGGCAACACGGTTGCTATCATTACAGCCGCTTAAGAGTAAGCTACCGCCTGCTATTGATGTAGCAGTGATAAAAGTTCTTCGGTTCATGACAACTCCTTTAGATGGCAAATGTTAACTGTTTTGGATGCTTCTCATGTTCGAGCATCGCTTTTAACGAATGGTGATGCAACAGTAGCACAAAATTGAATGCTAACGTCCGTAACTGTCCGATAAGCTCATGAGAGTTCTCGTAAGTTAGATAGACAACATTATCATATTTTTTAATATTAATATGTGAAGGCGTAAGTACTATGATGGTTGCCCACGACGCTTTCGTCGTTAAAAACGTGAGTGCTTCATTAAACAACGTGTCATCATTTTGAAAAATAATAACACGTTCCGTACTGCCAAAAGGTCGACACTGTAAGCTTCGGTTGACAAATAGCGGTTCGAAATGGTGCAGTGAAGAGAGTCTTTGTATGAGATACGGGATGCGCTCTCTTTTTAAAAAGTTAAGTACTTTTTCCAGATAGGGGAGTAGCCATGGTGCCATACGTATACGCTCGTAATAACGTCCGTCAAAAATAAAGCTGCTTTCAAATAAGGAGTTCTCTAATACGCTCAGTGCATGCAGTGTTGAAAATTGTAGTGATTTACATGCGGGAATGAGAGAGATTATTTGCGTAAGTTTTGTATCGATTAGCAGCAGGGAGTGTTCCATGGCGCGGTTGATGACATGGATCATTGCATCTAAATGATTTGAATGCAGTGTGATCAGGGTATCGTTGTTGTGTAGTAATGCGATCAGATCCAAATAGATAGTGTCGCACGATCGTATGTTTACATGTAGATGCAGTAGCTGATGGCGTAATATTTTTTGAACGGCTTGATATACACTGTCGACGCGTATCCATGCAATCTCATGGTCGGTAATAAGCATGTCACTCTCATAGAGCAGGGCATAGGCTCCTTTGGAAACGGCTTCGTCAATAGCGTGTATATTGTTATTGGTGACAATGAAAAGGTCGCCCCGCGTCACCTCATGCGCATGGCACGCAATATTGAAATACTCTTTAACACTGGGATTGTTCTCTAAGGTACCAAATGTGAGTGAAACAACATTGTCAATGAGCATTCAGTTCTCTAGCCAATCGGCGTGCCGGCGGCTTTTGGTTTTTCGGGGCGAATCAGAGCGAGTCCATCATTATCTTTGGCGGCAAGCAACATGCCTTCAGAAAGCATTCCCATCAGTTTGGCGGGTTTTAAGTTGGCGACAACACACACTTGGGTATTGAGCAGTGATTGGGCGCTGTAAAATTCTTTGATACCGGCAATAACTTGACGTGGCCGACTCTCTCCCACATCCACTTGAAGCTGTAGTAATTTTTTGCTTTTAGGGACTTCTTGTGCCTCAACAACTGTGCCGACTTTCAAAGAGGTTTGAAAGAACTGGTCGATTGTAATCAGGTTATCTGTTTCGGGCTCATTGTTTTTCTCTTCATGTTTGGTGTCCGCTTCTACCATCGCTTTGGGGGCTTCAGGCATTAACGGCTCGTCGATTCGCGGAAATAACGGCGGGACTTTTTTAATGACAAAAGGCTCCAGAAGTTGACACGCTTTAATAAGTCTCTCATAGGTTTGTGTTGTGATCTCAAACCCCAGTGCATCGGCAATAGTGGCGGTCGTTTTTGGCATGACCGCATGAAGCAATACCGAGGCTTTAGCTAAAATATTGGCAACCAAAGCCACGGTAGCCAATGCTTCATCGGTTTTTCCTTCTTTAATTTTTACCCAAGGCGCATGCTCTTCAATAGCACGGTTTCCAATAGTAAAAAGCTTCCATAACTCTTCTAAAAAGCGGTGAAACTGAATATTTTCAAGATGATTTTCAACCGTTTCCAAAATAGCATCAATTGCCTGAAGCTCTTTTGCATGGTACGTGCTAACATGAACACTTTCAATATGAAAGTCGGAATATTTTCCACTCATCCCGATAATACGATTAAGAAGATTGCCCAAGTCATTGCTGAGATCGGAATTAATGCGGTCAATGAAGGCGCGTTGTGAAAAGTCACCGTCTTGTCCAAAAGGAACCTCACGCAGCATGAAGTAGCGAAAATTTTCCAGGCCGTAATGTTCTGCAACCTCTTTGGGAAAGACCACATTACCTTTGGATTTGCTCATTTTTTCACCGTCTCGCGTCCACCAGCCGTGCGCTCCAATATGTTTGGGCAGGGGCAGCTCCAAACTCATTAAAAAAGCCGGCCAGAAAATGGCATGAAAACGTAAAATATCTTTACCGACAAGATGCATGGTAGCCGGCCAGTAGCGTTGCATCTTCTCATCGTGTTCACTGCCGTAACCCAATGCGGTAATGTAATTAAGCAGGGCATCAAGCCATACATACATCACATGTTTGTCATCATGAAGACTCTGCGGTAACGTAACACCCCATGTAAAACTTGTTCGTGTTACTGAGAGATCGTTAAGGCCGCTTTTGACAAAATTAACAACCTCATTCTTACGAGAGCGCGGTAAAATAAAGTCGTCATGAGCTTCATAGTACTCAAGAAGCCTTTGCTCATAGTTTGAGAGTCGAAAAAAGTAGCTCTCTTCTTTAACTATAGAGGTAGCACGACCGCAGTCGGGACAAAACTCACCGTCTACAAGTTGTGTTTCGGGGAAAAATGTTTCGCAACTAACGCAGTAGTGTCCTTCATAAAAATCTTTGTAGATGTCACCCTTGGCATACATGGTCTCAAAGGCTTTTTGTACCGATTGCTGATGATTTGCATCTGTCGTGCGAATAAAGTAGTCATAGCTAATATCAAATTCGTCCCAGAGATTTTTGAATGTTGCACTGATCTCATCGGCAAATTCTCTGGTTGATTTTCCATTGCGTTTGGCAGACTCTTCGATTTTTTGACCGTGTTCATCAGTGCCGGTTAGAAAGAAGGTATCGTTGCCGATAAGACGGTTGTAACGCGCCAGAGCATCAGCAATAAAAGTTGTGTAAGCGTGACCGATATGGGCTTCTCCGTTAACATAGTAGATGGGTGTGGTAATGTAATAACTCATTTAGCGTACTTCCTCAATAATTTTAAAATTCAAATCCACCGGTGTCTCCTTTTGACATGCTCTCATATACAGTTTTGACATACTCTTTACGAAGCTCACAGACTAGATAGTGTTGGCATGCAGAACAGCTTGAAACGTGCTGTTCTTGCTGACAGCGCTGCAGTTTTTCCAAAGCGTTGTTGAGTTGAGTCTCAAAGTCACTGCTTTGTTGTGTAGACATCACGTACCCGTTCTATCTCATATTTGGAGCCGAAAAAACATGGGGATGTGTCATGGATATGGGCGACGCCGCGCTCGAGTAGTCGTTGTGTACCGTCAGTACCAAATCCACCGGCCTTTTCATAGATAAACGCAAAAGGGAATACTTCAAAAAGCAGTCGCAATTTTCCGTTGGGTTTATCGGATGTGGCCGGATAGCTGAAGAGTCCGCCGCCTTTTAGCAGTATTTGATGCAAGTCCGGTACCATGCCGCCGGAATAACGCAGGCGATAGCCTTCGTTGAAAAGACCGTCAATAAGGCTTTTGTGGTACGGTTCCCAATGTTGTTGGGTTCCTCCGGGGGCATTGAGTTTTCCTTTTTCATTGAGACGAATCTCTTTGACAAATTCCCAGTTTTTTTCTTGCAGCAGGTGCAACTTGGTTTTGTTATGCGAAAAGACCATTTCAACCCGAGGACCAAATACGACATAACACGCTGCTACCAGATTGGCTCCCTCAAAACTTTTTTCGTAAATACCGTAGATAGATCCGACACTTAAGTTGACATCAACAAGCGAAGAGCCGTCAAGAGGATCATAGGCAATATAGTATTTGCCGTTCTCATGCAGTGTTATAGCGTGCTCTTTCTCTTCACTGGCAACGGTATGAACGGATGCCACACGAGAGAACTCCTCTTCAATAATCATATCGCATTGAATATCAAGTTCAAGTTGCGTTTCTCCTGAACTGTTCTGTTCTTGGGAATAGCCGATATCTTTAACATCAATGGCCTTTTTAATACGTACGGAACTGCGCTGAATGGCCTCAAAAATTTCTCTCATTTATACTACCTTTGCATGGGTTAAAATCCAGGAGACAACGTCATGTGGATTGTTTAGGTCTAAAATAGTGACATTCTCAGGAAGTCGGTAATGACTCACATCAATGCTACTGTCAACAGCCAATGCATTCATGTAGGGAAAGTACTCGGTATCAATACGTTCTCTAAAAATGCTAATACGCGGTAACGGAAGATTCTTAAGTCCTTCAACCAGCAGCACATCGAAGCTTCCAAAAAGCCCAATAATCTCGTCAAGCTCTCTGTGGCGTTTTGAAAAGAGGGTAGTGCGTGTCGGCGAAGTAACGACAACTTCCGCCCCCGTATCGGAAAACCTGTAACTGTCTTTTCCCGGAACATCAAAGCGTGCCTTGTCTTTAGGGTCATTCTTTATAATGGCAACCTGAAGTCCGCGCTCATGAATTAAGAGACGTGCCACTTTGAGAATGAGTGTAGTTTTACCACTGTTTGAGGGACCGGTAAATGCCACGGCAAGACGTTTTTTCAAATGAAAGTTCCTACATGTAAATTATTGAAGTGATTATATAAGAAGTATCATTAAATAAATGTTTAAGTACAGCATTGCTATGCTAAAATATCATTAAAAATTAGGTTGCTAGATGAAATCACTACTGTCTTTGGCACTGCTTGCCACACTGTTCTCAGGATGTTCTCAAACAACAGCATTTGACTTTTTTAAGATGGATGCCAACTATGAACGTGCCATTTCAAATTTACAAACCGGTACTATTGCCCGATCGTTTGAAACGGAAGTCATTCTCTCTAGTATCTATTTAAACAAAGTATACCCTCAGCAGTATCGTGACGGAGAGTACTTTTTTATTGCGCTTTATATAGCAGGCAAGCAAGACTTTTTTTTAAAATCCAAGCAACGTAACTCTGATTATAAACTGACACTTAACGGTATGGATTTTGTAAGTGCCAAAGAACTTAAAGAGAATGATCCGTTGCGTTCGTTGATGCCAATTAATAATCAATGGAACCGCTACTATCTTATTCGGTTTGCAGTGCAACCCCGTGAAGATCTCCTGCTGCAACTTGAAGACAGAGATCTCAATACAATTAAGCTGCACTATAAAAAAGAGAATGCTGCAGTTACGACACCATAGTATTGAGCATGCTGACAAAAATAATATCAATGACCTGCAGGCCGATAATCAGTACCAGAGGTGTCAAATCAATGCCGTTAAAGGTAGTGGGAATATAGCGACGTACCAATTGGTACGCCGGCTCAGTGACTCGGTAGAGTATTTGAACAATAGGGTTACTCGGATCCGGACGTACCCAACTCAGTACGGCAGCAATAATGACGACCCAGATATAGGCATTGATCAGTGAGTGGATCAATCCACCCAGCCCTAAAACAATTTCACTCATTTGACAACCTCCGCTAAATAATTTTTAAGATATTTATAGATATCTGAAATCTCAGGCCCGTGTTCGGCACCGGTTAAAAGCAGACGAAGTGATTTAAAGTAATCTTTTCCTTTCAGTCCGCTGTGCTGCATTGTATATTTTTGAAAATCGGCGTACTCTTCAAAAAACGGAGCATTTTGAATGATGGGTTTTAGGATATTTGTACTCTCTTGATACTGTTGCGGAACTGTTTTTTCGGCAAAGATCGGCTCTATTTTGGCGCGTAACTCATTAAGTGTTCCTGACTCTTCCAAATAAAGGTGCGCCAGTGCACCGATATCATCATCGGCAAATCCGACATAACGGGAAAGCTCTTTGGGATCGAGAGCTTTTAAGTGCTCCCGATTAATGAATTTCAGCTTGTCAATGTCAAATTTTGCCGGTGATTTTGAGATATTACTGAGTGAAAACCATTCCAATGCCTCGTTAAGTGTAAAAATTTCCTTGGGAACATTGTTACCGATAAGAATGAGATAGTTGGCAATAGCCTGCGGCAGATAGCCCTCTTTAAGTAGCCATTTGACACTTGACGCATCATCTCGCTTACTCATTTTTTTGCCGTCCCGATTTAAAATAATAGGCAAATGAGCATATTCAATGGTTTTGGTATAACCCAAGGCATCACGCACTGCAATTTGTTTGGGCGTGTTACTCATGTGGTCTTCGCCGCGAATGACTAAAGAGATGTCGCTAATCATATCATCAACTGCGCAGGCAAAATTGTAGGTAGGGTATTTTTCTTGACGCATAATAATAAAACTGTCTACATCAAAAGCACTAAAAGTGATGCGGCCTTTGATGGCATCGACGACGGTAATGTCATCTTGGGGGCGACGCAGTCGAATGGTAAACGGATTTGTATTGTCAAGGGTCTCTTCTGCAGGCAGATGGCTGCATGTATCATCGTAACGAAATGGCTTTTTTGCTTTTTTGGCATGCTCACGCTTGGCATCGAGTTCGGCAGGTGTACAAAAACAGTTAAAAGCTTTTTTGTCATGCAAAAGCTGAATAGCCATAGCTCGGTGATATTTAAGTTGAGCGCTTTGATAAATGACCTCTTTGTATTCAATATTAAACAGTGCTAAGAGTTCTAAAATTTCGTGATCTTTTCCCTCAATATTACGCTCAATATCGGTATCTTCAATACGTATAACAAGCGGTTCATTTCGCTGTTTGGAGCAGATATAGTTACATAAGGCAACACGAAGATTTCCAATATGCATATCGCCGGTAGGGCTGGGTGCAAAACGTAGCATGAATATTCCTAAACTTTTTCATAATCATACCAAAGATTCAGGGTGAGTCTATTAAATATTTATTGGGTTAGAGTTTGTTATACTTTGAAAATTATAGTAAGGAAAAGAATATATGCATATTTTAGTAACCGGAGGAGCGGGGTATATTGGTTCGCATGTTGTCAAACAGCTTATTGAAACGACAACGCACCGTATTTCTATTTTAGACAATCTTTCAACCGGACACCGAAGTACTGTCGATACGCTTAATCAAATAGCACGTGATAAAGGAAGCCGTAAGGGTATCACCTTTTATCATGAAGATTTGAAGCATTTCGATACGATTAAAAAAATTTTTGAAACAGGCTCTTTTGATGCCGTTATGCATTTTGCTGCCAGCATTGTTGTTCCGGAGTCTGTTGAAAATCCGCTAAAATATTATATGAATAATACGGTCAATACAACGCATCTCATTCAGTTATGCACTGCTTATAATGTCAAACATTTTATTTTTTCCTCGACCGCAGCAGTGTATGGAGAACCCAATGAGCCTCAGGTGACCGAAACCACACGTACGTTACCCATTAATCCCTACGGCAGAAGTAAGCTTATGAGCGAACAGGTTTTACAGGATGCAACCCAAGCTCATAAAGATTTTTCACATGTTATATTGCGCTATTTTAATGTAGCCGGAGCAGATATTCATAACCGTATCGGTCAAAGTTTTCCCAATGCCACACACCTTATCAAAGTCGCAGCTCAAACAGTCATAGGTTCTCGTGAGAACATGATGATATTTGGTGATGACTATGCAACGCCCGACGGTACATGTATTCGTGACTATATTCATGTCGATGACCTGGCATCGGCACATTTGAGAGCACTGGAGTATTTAGAGGAGGGGAGGGATTCTTCTGTTTTTAATGTCGGTTACGGACACGGTTACAGTGTCAAAGAAGTTGTGCTCACCATGAAAGAGGTCAGCAATACGGACTTTAGTGTATTGATGGCACCGCGGCGTGCCGGTGATCCGGCAGTACTTATTTCCAATAACAGCAAAATCAAATCGGTACTGCGCTGGAGCGCACAATATGATGATTTGGCACTTATTTGTCAAACGGCATTGGCATGGGAACGAACAGTACAGAACTAACTATTATGGTGCAGTGTGGTGACCCCACGGAGACTCGAACTCCGGTAACATGGATGAAAACCATGGATCCTAACCGCTAGACGATGGGGCCAAAATAAAAGGATATAAATGTTGAGACAGAATTATAATCATCACTATCTTAAAGAGATATAAAAACAATTTTTTTTAAAAAATTTAATCCATAAAAAAAGAGATAATTATGAATACGGAAGCATTAGAAATAGAGATTAAAACGCTAAAAGAGAAAAATAAACTCCTTGAAGAACTTCTCGCTAAAGAACAAGAACGCTCTCTTGAAAAAGATCATCTGATCAATCAGAAATCTCGTTCCGCCTCTATGGGAGAGATGATCGAAAACATTGCGCACCAATGGAGACAGCCGCTTAATATTCTTGCCTTGGTAATTCAAGACATCTATATCTCCGGACAGTTAGGCACGTTAGATGCCGACAAGCTTGAAGAGAACTACTCAAAAGCCAACAACGTACTGCAATACATGTCACAAACCATTGATGATTTTAGAAATTTTCTTAAAGAATCTGACGGAATCGAAGTGTTTGCATTGCATGATATTTTTCAATCGGTTGAGCATATTATGGTGCCGTCTTTAAAAATTAACAATATCAGTATTACTCTTCCTCAGGTTGAAGAAGTGCATATTGAGGGTAACCGTAATGAATTTTTACAAGTTATACTCAATATTATTAAAAATGCCCAAGATGCCATTTTGTTAAACAAGATTAAAAAAGGAGAAATTGTCATTGGTGTGACACAATCAGACTCGAAAATTGTTATCTCCATTGAAGATAACGCCGGCGGTATTCCACAAGAGTATATTGATAAAGTTTTTGACCCTTATTTCACAACCAAGCATAAATCGCAAGGCACCGGCATTGGTTTGTATATGTCTAAGCAAATTATTGAGAAAAACAAAGATTCAAAACTTTATGTTACTAATACGAAAGAGGGCGCGAACTTCTGTATTGAAGTCCCCGCTAAATAGTCAGCATTTCACGTTTCTATTTTTCGTTATAAAATGAACGAAGTGCGCGAATGATTACCGCATTTTTTGAGATACTTTCAGCCTTGGCATTGTCGTCTACTAGTTCGTAAAGATCTAACGGCAGTGAGATCGAGAATGTTTTTGTCTCTATTTTCTTCTTTTTTGTGACGAGAGCTGTAACATTTCCCAATAGTTCAATGATCTTTTTGGTATCAATAGGTTTTTGTATAAAACTATTGACGCCGATTTCAATAGATTCAGCAATTTTTTCAATATCATTACTGGCAGAGATTACAATAATGATTTGATTGGGATTAAGAAGTCTGAGTTTACGAGAGAGCTCTAAGCCGTCCATCCCGTCCATAACAATATCGACAAAAATAATGTCCGGTTGCAGCGTTTCATAAAGCTTCAGAGCTTCTTCACCGTTAAATGCCGATGTGACATCCGCAAAAAAGTTTTTAAATGTCGAGCTTAAAAGGGCATTGGCTTCGCCTTCATCCTCAACAACCATAGCCGTAAGTTTTTTTGTTTTTTCCGTAAGTTTTACTAAGTCTACTGTTCCCATATGTTAATCCTTATCTTTTGGTAGCAACTAAACAGTATTATAATAGATCTATTTTAAATAGATTATTAAATAACAAATTTAATTTCTGTAATAACAAGATTATCACAAGAATATTGCTTTTGCCACTATTCAGCTTCTATTTCAGTTGGAATTTTAGTCAATCTATACTTATAAATAGTTTATATTATATTTTATTTATGCAACTACTTTTGCACAAACCATGATGTTTCATGACAAAACAATAGAAACTATTGGTGGTTTTCTTCTGGCATTGACAAGAAATAGGGGGTTTTGACACTTTTGTGACGTTCTTACAACAGTATGGTCTCTTTAATATTTTTTAAACTGTTCCAAATAGTCTATGTTTGACGCGAGAGTGTTCTCTTTTTGATTGAGCAGATCGCTGATAATGGCCTTTAGCGATGCCTCATCCATACAATCGAGAACGTTGGCGTTAATGGCAGAGTCTTTCAAACCCTCGTAGCTGTTAAGAAGTTTTTCGATGTCTTTAATGAGTTGATATTTAGTTGTTTCCATAACCGGTATTATTCCATGTCAATGCTTAAGGTAGATTCTATTTAGTTAACATAATATATATTCTCTTAAAAATACTATTCTTCCCGATGCGTATATTTACATGTAAAAATTGGTGAACAAACGTTCTTGTAATACCTGCTTAAAGTGAACAATTGTTCACTTTCCTGTAAGGATAAATTAACAACTGTTCATATATACTGCCGTAGATATTAACAACTGTTCATAAGGAGTGCGTAATGCCTGTAAATAGGACTTCCAAGACCAAGACAGCCATTGTTAAATCTGCGATGGAACTGTTTGCTCTTCATGGATACAAAGGAACCTCTGTACGTAAAATAGCCTCTAAAGTAGGAATTCGTGAAAGCGCTTTATACAATCATTTTAAAAATAAAGAAGCTATTTTTCTAACGGTATGCTCCGATATTTTCACAACGCCCTTTGCTCAAAAAAACATTCAAGACGATGCTAAAAAAGGTAAAAAATTTCTTGCGGGTTTTGTGGTCCAGTACAAGCTGGTGAGTTTTGATACCAAAAAGGAGAAGTTGTTTCGCATTATGATGATAGAGCTTTTACAAGATCCGGTGTTACGAAAAAATTTTTTAGATGAGTCTCATCACCGTAACATTGCCCTTCTTTCAGAAGCATTTTTTGTAATGATGCAGTCCGGCTTAATTCGTTCGTCAGATCCAATGTTTATGGCGAATGAGTTTTTAGCCCCCCTCTTCTATTATCGTCTGCAAGTTACTCTGTTTCGTATTGACTCAGAACCGACGACGGCGCTTTCAACACTTTTTGAAAAGCATGTAGATTTTTTTTGGGAAAGTATTGCAATACACTAAAAGGAGATCGAATGTTTCGTATCAGTAACTTTACAACACAACCCCTACTCCGGCCACGCTATATTCAACCGATGCGATTGCGCTATATACAAAACGGTGTTGACAGAACATGGGAAGCCGTAAAAAGCCATGACAGTGTGGCGGTACTGCTTTACCATACAGATCACAATGCATTTGTGTTGGTGAAACAATTTCGCGCTCCTGTGTTTATGAACTATAAGGAGCATACCTGTACGTATGAACTTTGTGCCGGTATTATTGATAAGCCCTGCTCTGTCGAGCAGATTGTCAAAGAAGAGATTAATGAAGAGTGTGGGTATGATGTTCCTTTAGAAACAATAAAGCGCATTACCTCATTTTTTACCAACGTCGGTGTTTCCGGAAGTAAGCAGTATCTTTTTTATGCTGAAATTGACGACACCATGCAGGTGCATTGCGGTGGCGGTATTGAAAGTGAAGAGATAATTGTCGAATATCTGCCGCTTCAGGATGCCAAAGCGTTTATGTATGATGAGACAAAAGCAAAAACACCGGGTCTGTTGTTTGCTTTTGAGTGGTTTTTTGGAGAAAAAAGCTCTGTATAGCTATGTTATCATGTTTCTAACACATTTATGTACTATAATTTTTAATCTATAATTACAAATGAGGAAATTTTCTAAATGACTCTTTTATTGGCACTAAGTTCTGCACTATTGTTTGGTATTGCCATAGGACTCTATATACATGTAAAACGAATCAAACAAGAAAACCATACACTGACAACAAAAATAGCACAACTCGAAGAAAGAGATCAGGATTGTAATATTCAAGATGAAGAACTTTTCTATCAGTCACGATTGGCACAGATGGGAGAGATGATCAGTATGATTGCACATCAATGGCGTCAACCGCTGAGCGCCATATCGTTAACGGCTATAGGGTTGGAAACAAAAATACGCTTAAAAAAGTTTGATTTTTCAACTCCTGAACATATTCAAGAAGCGGAACAGTACATTTTAGGACGTACTGAGTTAATAGCGCAATATGTCAGCTCTATGACAACTACGATTGATGACTTTCGGATGTTTTATAAAAAAGATCGCCAAAAAGAGTTGGTTGCCATTGAAGATATTTTGGATCGAGCACTTAAAATTATCGGGGTTACTTTAGAGGCCCAAAACATCGAAATTCAGATGATATGCAACGCTCACCGTAACGTGTGGCTGTTTCCCAATGAATTGGTTCAGGTATTTTTAAATCTGTTACAAAATGCTCAAGATCAGTTTGTGACCAAGGGTATTTCACCGGCAAAAATCACCATTCGTGCTCACGATACTGACGATGGTATTGAGGTAGCGTTTTGTGATAATGCCGGTGGAATTGACGCTGCAATTATTACAAAAATATTTCGTCCCTATTTCTCAACGAAAGAGAAACAAAACGGCACGGGATTAGGACTGTATATGAGTCAGATCATTATAGACGAGCACCATAAGGGGCGATTGCGTGCCTGTAATACCGATAATGGAGACGGTAGCTGCTTTAGTGTTTTTTTACCCACAGGATCTAAAGAGTAGTTGATGGTTAATATTGACGAACTGTTACTCTATACATCAGAATTAACCCTCTTGTATGTTGAAGATGATCCGATGATTCAAGAGCGTAATTGTGAAATCTTTTCGGATTTTTTCCACCAAGTGGATCTTGCTACCAATGGCAAAGAAGGGTATGAGCGGTATGAGCACTATTACGAACATACCCATACGTTTTACGACCTGGTTATTACCGATATCCAGATGCCGACAATGGATGGTATTGCCATGAGTCAGTTAATTCAAAAACGGCATGCCCACCAGATGCTTATTGCGCTCTCTGCACATCAAGATGCCCACTATCTTTTTGAACTTATCAATATGGGAATTACCTACTTTTTACCTAAACCTGCATCTACGGAAGCACTTTACGACATACTCTTTAAAACGTCAAAAATTGTCTATGACCGCAAAGCTGCCGATGCGTATTCCAAAAAGTTGATTCTACTCAACAGGAAACTTGAAGACAACGTCATTGAGCTGGAAAATGCCATGCATAAAGCCGAAGAAGCTGCAGCATTTAAGGATCGTTTTTTTGCCAATATGAGTCATGAAATACGCACGCCCATGAATGCCATACTCGGACTCAGTCATATCCTTCTGGCATCCCCGTTAAAAGAAAAAGAGCGACAAAATGTTTTAAAAATAGAAAATGCCGCCAATGTATTGCTTCAAATTATTAATAATATTTTAGATTTTTCAAAAATTGAGTCGGGAAAACTTACGCTTGAATCAACAGAATTTACGCTGAGCTCGGTGATTGGTTATATTGCAACCATCGTTGATATTAAAGCTGCCCATAAAAATATCTCCATTGTCTACAATATCGATCAGCAGATACCAAAATATCTCATTGGTGACCCTACCCGTTTAGGGCAGATACTTCTGAATCTTGTTGACAATGCCGTGAAGTTCACACATGAAGGCAGTGTTATTTTACATGTAAATCAACTTGAAAAAGAGCGTGAACGCTGTGTACTGAAATTTGATGTCATTGATCACGGTATTGGCATAGAAGAAGAAAAAATTGAGACACTTTTTGACTCTTTTGTTCAGGCAGACAGTAGTACTACACGAGAATACGGCGGTTCCGGACTCGGTCTAAGCATCACAAAGTATTTAGTAGAAATGATGGGCGGAACGATTTCCATATGCAGTCATAAATCTCAAGGGAGTACCTTTAGTGTGGTGCTCCCTTTATCATATACCGACAAAAGCCACCGGTCATCACATCACCCTGCCCGCAGCAATGCGGATATCTCCGGCATTGTACTGCAGGACAAAACAGTCTTGCTGGTAGAAGATAATGAGGTCAATCGCCATGTCATTTTAGGATTACTGGAGCGAAGCGGGGCAAAAATTCTTATTGCGACCGACGGTGCCGAAGCGTTAGAGATAGCAGAAACAGAAAAAACGGATTTAATATTAATGGATATTAATATACCGATTATGGATGGCTATGAAGTGACTCGAGCCATTCGAAAGAACCTCAATACGGTGCCAATCATAGGTTTAAGTGCCAACACCATGCGTAAAGATATGACCAAAGCACTTGATGCGGGAATGAATGCATACCTGTACAAGCCTATGGATATACAACGGTTCTATCGACTCCTTTCAGAGTATATTGACGGTGCCGTGTTACATTTTAAGCAGGAGAAGGCAACATCTGTGTCTGTTATTGCCAACCACCCGTTCTGCACAATTTCCGGATTGGATGTTGCCGATGCTCTGGAGCGTATGGAGTATAATGTAGTACTTTATGAGCGTGTTGTACACTCCTTTTTTACAATGTTTGCCAATGCTGCCGAAACGCTACAGGAGTATATTGTTCATGAAAAATATGATGAAGCGTATCGACTTTGTCATGATATTCAGGGAAGTAGTGGTAATATTGGTGCAAAAGAACTCTATGCGGTTACTAAAAATATGGAACAGATGCTTACATTGCATCAGCGAGATACGGCACTGCAACAGGTGCAGCGTTTTTCTCAAGCATTTGAGGAGCTTGCCCGCTTGGTTTCAGATACACTGAAGAAAGATGACTAAAAGGTATTTAATGAAAAAAACAATAATTATTGCAGAAGACAACGAGCTTAATATTACTATTTTAGACGGTATTTTAAAGGAGACGTACGACTTGATTATTGCGCGGAGTGCTGAAGAGGTCTATCAAATACTGCAAACGGAGACACCGGATCTTTTTTTACTCGATATTGTGATGAGTAAAATTAGCGGTATCGATCTGTGCAAAACATTGCGAAGTGACACCAGGTTTGAAAATACTCCTGTTGTATTCATGACGGCAGTGCAAGATAAAAAAATCTATGACTCCGCTTTTCAAGTGGGTGCAAGTGCCTTTATTGCCAAACCTTTTAAGTCTTCCGATTTAAAAGATACCCTGTCAAAACTGTTAGCATAACAACAAAACCATTGGTGACGGCGCTACCAAATGGTGCGCTTGGTAATACGCGTGAAGAGCTCCTCAACATTTTTATCTTCTTTGGCAGAGGTGTAAACAATGCCGACACAGTTGCTGTATTTTTGTTGAAAAGCAGCTTCGTCAAGTGTCACGGTACTGCCCAGATCACTTTTGTTGATGGCAATAATAAAAGGAATGGCAACATCAAAATTATGAATGTACTCAAGATGCTGTTGTAAATTTTCTGCCGTCTGTGGGCGGGTGGCATCAATGACTACAATAAAAGCATTGCATCCTTTGGCATAATGCAACGGTACGTTTTGGTTTTTATTGGCACCCTCCACATCCCATAACATTAGGGCTACGGCAGCAACATTGCCCTGATCGTTCAATATAAGATTTTTTTTCATAATATTAACGCCGATCGTGCTTAAATAGGCATCGCTGAACTTATTCTCAACATAGCGTGTTGCCAAACTTGTTTTTCCAACGCCGTGATTGCCGATGAGAAGAATTTTTTTTATATATTTTTTCATGTTATTCACTTTCTTGTACTGTATTATACCAATAAAATTTAACGCATTGTGATGCTGAATTGTTATTTTCATGAAACAGTGGCGGTTGTGCCATCCATCGGGTGGTAATACGTTGCGGAGAAACGCCTAAAGCAATGAGTGCATCGGTTACGTTTTGCGCCCTTTTTTTGGCAATGCGTCTGTTTTGTAACAGATTTTTAGATGGACTCGAATAGCCAATAACACCAAGATGCGTTTGCGGATATTGTTCGAGGTGTGCGGCAATGCGTTCAAGCAGTGGTGCATGCTCTTTGTCTATAGCAGATGCCCCGTTTTTAAAATAGAGGCTGTGCTGACGGCTTTTGGTGTATGCAACATTAATATAGAGATGTTTAATGGCATCAAGTTCTGTAATAATGTCGGCAGCTTGTTGCAGTCGTTGCGGTGATGTAGCCTCTCCTGTAATGGTAACTGTACCATTGGTCACATCATACGTGAGATTTGTATAGGGGTCACTATTGAGTACGGCAATTTGCTTGGCAATAAGACGCTTGCTTTTTGCATAATCTTCAAGGGGTTTGAGCACTAACACCCTGTTGTCAATGTCATAGGGAAATTTTTTTGTCATGAGCGTATTAAAAAGTTCATCGTTGAGTTTTGCATTCGGAACTTTTCCCTCAATGACTAACGTATTGTCCTGCCATGAGGTGCTAATAGCATAAAGTGCTAAATGCGGATTGTTTTGAATGCGCGTTGCGATCATTGCTTGAAAGTGCTCTTTTTTATAGTGTGTGTAATAGGACCATGCACCCAAAGTGAGCAACAAGAAAGCAATAATAGCTAAAGGCCATTTGCTGGGAGGCTGATCTTTGGCGGGTTTATGCTGATTCAATGCAAATAAGGGCGTAAACAACGTTTCAATGTCGTGTGTAGGTATTGATGAGAGATCGCCGTCAAACTCTTGAATGTCAGTAGCATAATGATCTAAAATAGCTGTGAGAACCTCATTGGTCGCTGTTACAACGTCTTGTGTGGTTTGTCCGTCGAGAAGAACGGCCAAATAAGAGTGCCCTGAAGATTCCAGATAGATTTTAGATTCACCGTAGTTAATCTCATTGACATCACGAAACTGCTCTTGCTGATGAATCCAGTTGTTAATGAAATCTGTCAGTGCCGTTAACATGGAACCGACCATTTCGGGTTCATTAATGTGATTGCCTTTATCGACGCGATGCGCAATAATGGCTCCCATCGGCTTATGAATAAGCAGAACTGCTTTTACATGTACGGGTAAGGACTCATAAAGCAATAGTTCCGCCTCATCAATTCCTTGTACTTTTGCCTGTATTTTTCGTTTAATATTTTGAATGCTTAAGCCGTGTTGTATTTTTGCATTAATATCATTCATCATATCTTGTAGCATTTGAGAAACATATTTGGAGATCATGCCGCCGACTACCGGATACAAAAGATCGGAAACATCCTCTTTGTGGGTGATTGTATAGTTGTGCAACTCTCGGTAAATGAGTGGGGATATTTTTTTAATGACCGGCTCATACGATGCTTTGGAACCATGTTCTACCAAAGTATTCAGGGCACAAACTACGGCATGTTCAAACGCTGCATGTTCTTGTGTTGATGCGTCAACAAGCATCTTGGAGAAATGCGGTGCAATATGTTCAATAAGCCTCTCGGGATACTCCAAACGCTCTTGAAGCTGTTGAAGTTCTGCTTCTATATGTGCTACCGATCGGAGTTCATCTCCTAAAAGTAACTGCCTGAGCCGTTCAAGTTCACTCATTGCTGCGAAGGTGTCTCTTGTATCTCAATGTCCAGGGGCACTCCTTTGAGTTGCAGTGCCGTATTCATCAGCAGTTCACTCAACTTCTCTTTAGAGAGATGCTGCTCATTAATATCACTGTGTAATGCATTTAGCTGATCGGTCATCTCCTGATGGAGACGCTCCAAAGTAATTTTAAACGCATCCATTTCCCGATGCGAGGCGACTTTTCCGGCTTCAATCGTGTCTTCAATTTCTTGAGAACGCACTTCAATAGCCGTTTGCATACGACGTTCAAGCTTTAGGGTTTGATCATGAATATCATTAATCTCTTCCTGACGTTGGGTATGAAATTGTTTTAAACGTTTTTGCAAAGCGTTAACATCTTCTTGCATGCGTTGATTTAACTCTTCTTTAATTAAAATCAGTGATGTCTCAACACTTTCTTGCAAACGATCAAAACGGTTGTTTAAATCATCAATGGCTGCCGTAATGCCGGCAAGTTGCGAACCAAAAAGGAGTTCACGAATTTGTTCAATATTTCCAAGGCTGTCTAAGCCGTTTTTTTGTGGGTTGTCCATGATTGTTAGCCTCTATACACTTAAATGATGAGAGATTTTATCAAAAAGCATCTTAATATTTTCAGCAAATTTATACTAAAATAGCTATGCAAAACATTTTTGGAGCAGTTATATGTTTGATCCCATGGTGCTTTACAGAGAGTCTGCTCACTTAAGTATTCTAATTGTTGAAGATCACCTCTCTTTACGCACACGAATTGTCGAAATTCTTAGTGATCTGTTTGCTCAAGTTGATGAAGCGCAAAACGGCATTGATGCGCTGGAACAATATAAAGCGTATCGGAAACAACACGGAGTCTACTACGACTTGGTTCTTTCAGATATTCAGATGCCGCAAATGAATGGTATTGATTTAACGGCAGAGCTCTATGCGCTGCATGAAGAGCAACCTATTATTATTTTATCGGCACATCAAGATGCCAAATACCTTCTTGCGCTTATTAATTTCGGAGTAGCTCAGTTTATTACCAAGCCGATTGAGCAAGATCAAATGCTCGAGACGCTCTACAATGTCTGTAGAAAAATCAACAAATCAACAGCAAAACAATCTGAAGACACGATTGTTCTGGGAGACAGGTGTATTTGGGATGCACGTACACAGGTGCTTAAAGTTGACAATGAAGTCGTTTCTCTAACCAAACATGAAATCTATTTTATGGAGTTGTTTGGCAGGCACCTCGATAAAATTTGCAGTATGGATGATATATTAAACTACTTTTTTCTTAATAATATAGATATTAGTGCCGAAAATGTACGGAGCTCTATTGCGCGACTTCGTAAAAAACTTCCCAAAAACAGTATTACGAGCGTGTATGGCTTGGGCTATAAGCTTTCAAGTTATTAACATAGGCTTGAATATTCTTCTGTAGTTCTTGTGAAACCTCTACATCCAAATCCATTAACGAAAGAGGCAGATTAAAGTCTGCAAGCTTTACGTAATCCTTGTAGGTAACCAGAAGTGATGCTGCGCCGCTCTCATGCAACATCTGCTCAAGCTCCTCTTTTTGAAAATAGTAATGGTCGGGAAAATAGCGGTGCCCGACAACCCCTTTGGGTAAATACGGCTGTAATCGTTCGGGACGGGCAATGGCGGTAACAAGCAACATGGCGGAAGTCAGGTTTTTGTAGGTTACGTTACGCTTAAAAGTACGTTCCTCCTGGGCAATATAAGCAGTTTTACCTCGCCAAAGTCGTTCACGAAACGGGCCTGCAGGCAGACAAAACGTATTGGGAGTTGCTATGTCAATGAGAATATCATATTTTTTAATATTATGCTTGGAATAGCCATCATCCAAGAAGACAACCTCACAATGCATCTGCTGTGCCTTTGCGATGGCATCCATACGGTTTTCACTGACAATGACAACAGCTTTGGAAAGTTTTTGGGCATAAATCATCGCTTCGTCCCCGCTCTGTTTGACGTCACAGTGTATGCCTTGGGAATCTTTCACTACAAGAAGACCGCTGCTGTGTCTGCCGTATCCCCGCAAAATAATGCATGGAGCAGTAAAAGTGGAAGCCAGAGCAGAGACAAGCGGTGTTTTACCGCTACCGCCTACGGTAAGATTTCCAACGCTAATAATGGGGATACGGCAGTCTGTCTCTTTGGCTGCTTTATAACGTAACCAAACTGTGAAACAGTAGAGAAGACTGAGCGGGTAGAGGCAATAAGAGAGTAGACGATCTGCAACCGACGGCGCATAAAAGTAACGCTCTACCCACGATACAACAGACTTTTTATACTCGATTTTTGTTGACTTCAAGAATGCTGTCACAGATGTATTTAATCTCTTTGTCACTCAATGATGCATAAATGGGCAATGAAAGTACCTGCTGAAAGGTTCGTAGTGCGACAGGAAAGTCATTGACACGCAGCATGTATTTTGTTTTGTAATAACTCAGTAAATGCAATGGAATGTAGTGCAGTCCCGTCTCAATCCCTTTTTCATCCAATTCACGAGCAAAAGAGTCTCTGTTTTTATCGACCTTGATAATATAAAGTGAACAGGAGTGATCAGTACCTATGATTGGGAGTTCGATATGTTTTGCTTCGGAGAGCTTGTCGCTGTAAATGGCGGCAATCTGTTTTTGACGTTCAATACTGCTGTCTTGCTTTTTTAACTGCTGAGAAATAAAAGCAGCATCCAAATCGCTCATGGTATATTTATTGCCGATATCTACAACATCGTAAATATATTCCAAGCCCTCATCGTCATGCGTCATAGCATGGTTGCGAAGAAGTTTGGCACGTTCATAAATCTCCTCGTTTTCGGTAACTAGCATGCCACCGGCACAGACACTCTTTTTTAAATGTGTCGCAAAGCTAAAGCAGGTAATATCCGCACCGGTAGCACCGATTTTTTTACCTTTGTAAACTGCTCCCAGAGCATCTGAAGCATCTTCGACAATTTTGACACCGTAAATTTTGGCAATATTGTAAAGGCGGTCCAGGTCAACAGGCTGTCCTGCAATATGTGAAACAATAACGGCTTTGAGTTTTTTAGTGGCACTGTCTTCTAAATACGATTCGAGTTTATTCAGGTCGATACTGAAGTTTTCTTTGTCAATATCAATAAATATAGGTTCGGCATCGAAATGTCGTACAACTTCCGGAACAGCCGGATAGGCATTAACAGAGCATAAAACCTTATCGCCGCGTTTGAGGTCAATAGCTAACATGGCCAAATGGAGTGCGGAGGTTCCATGAGAGGTTGAGAGTGCATAAGTAGCACCGACATAGTCTGTAAACTCTTCTTCGAGTGCTTCGACGGCAGAGTAGACATTGCCGTCGAGGACATCGGTAATAGCCTGGTGCTCTTCCGTTCCGATTTGTGCTCTATAAAATGGTATATTCATTAGGGTTTCCTTTACAGTGTAATATCTCTTGGATAGTTAAAATCATGATTAAGAGTACGCGAAGTCACTTTTGCAATAATAGGCATTTTCCTTTTAAACTGATTCTTGTAGATTCTTGAAATTATCATATTTACCAGCTCTTTGTCAAATCCTTCTTGCAGCAGCTCTTCTTTTGATGAGCGTTCTTCAACATATTTTTTTAAGACAACATCCAGAATGTCATAGCTGTAGCCAATCTCTTCTTCATCACTTTGACCTTCCCAAAGATCGGCACTTGGAGGTTTTTTAATAATAGTATCGGGAATGTTCAGATAGCGTGCAAATTCGAAAATCTCACTTTTGTAAAGATCGCCGATGGGATTAAGCGCTGAGGCAAGATCGCCGTACAGGGTCCCGTAACCCAGCATTAGTTCACTTTTGTTGCTCGTTCCAATAACCAGAGCATGCTCTTGCGCAGAGATGTCAAAAAGTAGTGCCATACGCATCCGAGCAGAGAAATTTCCTGTACGTAAACTGTTCATCTTTTCGGTTTTTTCATAAGCTCGCAACAGCGGCTCAATACTTTTGGTAACGGATCGTATCTGAAATTGTTGGCATAATAACGCAGCATCCTCAAGGGAACTTTTTGAAGAATAGTGCGAAGGCATTTTGACACATAAAAGCCGATCTCCAAACGCCTGTTGCGCCAAAACGGCTACCACAGCAGAGTCTATACCGCCACTGAGTCCTACAACAACATGATTACAACCGGTCTTTTCAACCTCATTTTTCAAAAAGGCGACAAGGTAACGTGTTAAGAGTGCATATTTTTGCAACGGCATCAATCCTGATTTCTGAAAATAAATTTAATAAAAAATATTATATCAAACTTTCATTACAAATTGGTTTGCTTGAATTAATTTGTTACAATTCTTTAAAAAAAGAGATATGATGAGAATACAAGCGGAACCTATGGGTGCCTATCAGACCAACTGTTATATTGTGAGTACGAAAGGGAAAGATATTATTATTGATCCGGGTGTTGATGCGACGTCGTGGGTCATGCGTCATGTTACCAATCCGGTTGCCATTTTAAACACGCACGGACACTTTGATCATGTCTGGAGCAATCAAGAACTCAAAGAGAAACTCAATATTCCTCTGTATACGCCTAAAGATGATGTTTTTTTACTACAAAACAGTACTTTTATGCCTGATCTTCCTCATTCGTTTCCCGATGTGGAAGTTGATGGCGATGCCAACATGGATATTGAGGGAATCACTGTAGTATTTCGTCACTTTCCGGGCCACTGCCCCGGATGTTCAACAATTGAGATTGGAGATGCCATGTTTAGCGGTGACTTTATTTTTGAAAATTCCATCGGCAGGGTGGATTTTCCCTACTCCGATGTCAATGCCATGAAAGAGAGTCTCAAACGTTTTGCAACCATACCTTACGATAAAACGGTCTATCCCGGCCATGGCGGAACGACAACTATTGCCAAAGAACAACGCAATGTACCCTATTGGCTACGTGCTATTTAGTCGCTTAGCGCTTCAGAATTTTGCAGTAACGAAAGGTTTAAAACGTGATGCTCTGTGATCACAGTTTTAAACTCTCCTTCAAATACTTTAATCTCCGAGCTGTAGCCTTTTACATGTACATTACGCTTGCGCCCCTCTTTGTGACGTACTTGTGCTTCAAAGATGACGCTGTCTCCGACGCGAACCGGTGCTAAAAATTGGCAGGTGCTTGCAGCAAGAACAACATTTTTGTCATTGACGGCACTCATAGCGGCAAAATCGGCGGCACTAAAAATAAAACCGCCGTGAACCAAACCGGCCTCGTCGGCCCGCATCTCTTCGGTAGTACTTAAAACAATCTTGGCATACCCTTTTTGCAGCACCTCAATGTCGCCGCTGAGTGCCTGATTGATTTTTAGGTGTGTTTGAAGCTGGATCTCTTCGTGTGCATTAGATGCTTCTGTATGACTCTGTTCTTCATCGGACACATTAATTCCTTATTTGCTTAATTTAACATAGACACGCTTCGGTGCCGGGTAGCCTTCTATGGTTTTAGTAGTATCGTCAGGATCGAGAAAATTTTCAAGACTCTCCCCGTCAATCCACTCTGTTTTACGCTGTTCATCCGGTTGTGTGACGCTGGTATGCAGTAGATTAAATGTTTTAAAACCGGCGCGCAGACACCAGTTTTTCAGGGCGTTAACAGTAGGAATGAAATAGATGTTGGGGATTTTAGAATAGCTCCCTTTGGGTGTTAAACAGACCTCATCATCGCCCTCAATCATAAACGTATCTAAAATGACGTCACCGTGAGTATCCAAACCTTTATAGAGTGCTTTGAGCATGCCGACAGGGTCGCTTCGATGATAGAGTACTCCCAGACAAAAGATCAGGTCAAATTTTTTTTCGTAAAACGGCAGATGTTCCACGCCGAGCAGTTCATAAACAATATCGGTTTTGGCAAAACGGTTAATCAGTTCAAATTGCAGTTTGTACAGTGGAGACGGATCAAAACCAACAAGAAGCTTCGGTTGATCTTCGAGCATGCGAAACATATAGTAACCGTTATTGCAGCCAATATCGGCAACCCGTTTTCCATGCAGGTTGAAATGCGGACGGAGTATATTATATTTTATCTGACTTTGCCATTCACTGTCGATAAACAGTGAAAAAATCTTAAACGGACCTTTGCGCCACGGCATCATCATTCTGGCCACACTCGTCACTGCTTCAAGATTGAGATCCTCATTACTTTCAAGCGTAATGGTATCGGAAATAATCAGGCGTGCCTGAATTTCAGGAAGATTGTCAAGCGCATGCTGTATGGGAGCAATATTTTTCCAGCCCATCCATTTCTTACGCTCTTGTCGAATTGTATCTAAGTCCACATTGCCTCCAGTTTTGTTAAAATACCTTATGAAGTATCTAATTATAATATTATTATGGCTCACATTGTATGCTGATTCTAATATTTCCAATAAGATGCTTATTAATTATGACCGGTACCATCACGATATTACCGGATTCTTGCATCAGTATTCCGAGGCTATCGACCGGTTTCTTTCCGATACCAATAGCAGCCATCGCTACAAGGAGAGCACAAAAAAAACATCGCTGGAACTCTCTCCTTTTATGGTGTTCGAAGACAATCGTGATGCAGAGTATCGTTTCAAGGTGCGTATAGCACTTAAATTGCCCCAAACCTCCAAAAAACTACAGCTCTCTTTTGAAGATTTTAGCAATAGCGATTCGGTTGATGACAGCGGAAATATTGCAGATCTTCCGATACAGAGTAACTATCTTTTAGGATTGGAGTATTTTTCATACGATAGAAAACTGGTCAATGCCAATATGACAACCGGTCTTAAGATTAATAATGCAAAGCTAGATCCTTATATAGGCCTCACCTTGCGAAAGCAACTTTATGTCAATACTTGGCATGTAACGTTCCTTAATCGTTTGAAATACTTTCTTAATTTACATGTAGATAATCGCTTTGAGATTAACTTGGGGTATTTTATTAACGGAACAACAAAACTGCAGCTGCTCAATAGTTATCGCTATCGCGACGAGGCGTATACCAATGAGCTCACCCATACGCTTCGTATTCATAAGTTGATATCCGAACGTAAAAACATCTATACCGATATCAGTCTGTATAAGTTAGAAAATTACCGGCAGGCATTTCATATTGCATATTACAAAGTGGGTTTTCACTACCACAATACTTTTTATAAACGATGGCTCTATTATGAAGCGGCTCCTTCATTAATGTTTCGTGCCGAAAATAATTACAAACCGACAGCACGAATTTTTTTAAGTCTGGGTCTCGTTTTTGGAGTGCATCACCGATATGACACCGATAGATTTTACTCTAATTATTAACATGCTAGAATGCGACAATTTGAGTAAAGGTATTGTATGCGTTTAGAAAAAAAAGCAACCGTGGTCTCGATGGCAACTGCAACGGTGCTAGTGATGATGAAGATGATTGTCGGAATTATGAGCGGCTCGGTTGCCGTCCTTGCTTCGGCTATTGATTCACTGCTTGACCTTTCTGTTTCGATGTTTAACTTTTTTGCTCTGCATAACTCTGAGAAAGAGGCTGATGACAAATTCAATTTTGGACGCAGTAAAATTGAGCCGTTGGCTTCTGTTATTGAGGGCACGATTATTTCGTTATCGGGTCTCTTTATTTTGTATGAGGCCTTGGTGAAAATCATTCATGCCCGTGAAACAGAATATCTCAATACTTCCATAGTAGTGATGATCGTATCAATAGTCATTACAGCTGCTCTGGTTGCCTACCTAAACCATGTCGCTAAAAAAACTGACAATATGGTTATTCGTGCCGATGCCCTGCACTACAAAACCGACCTTTTTACCAATGCCGCTATTTTACTTGCATTGGTTCTTATTTCAGTGACGTCGTTTGGCATTATTGACCCGATTCTTGGTATTGCTATTGCATTTTACATGATCTATTCAGCCTACCCTATTATTAAAGAAGGGGTGCTTATGTTGCTTGATGTAGCATTAGAGAAGGAAGATGTCGAGAAAATCAAAACACTGCTTGAGCATGAAAAACGTATTACAGATTACCATTTTCTAAAAACACGAATATCGGGTTCGGATATTTTTATCTCGGTACATATTGTCTTTAATGTCAGTATTTCACTCTACGATGCGCATTTGGTCAGTGATGATATTGAACGTCAGTTGAAAGAGCTGTTTCCGGACAAAGAGGTACACTCTATTATTCATCTCGATCCCTATGATGATTCAGAGATTAATGAGGATGAACATTAAAAATGTTCAATAGAAAAAGCGACACGCTCGTGAACACTTAACGTATTCTCTTGCGTGTCAATCAGATCAAATCGGGGCAGCTCTCCTTCATCGTTGGCAATTTGTATGGCCAGTCCGGGACGTGCATTGAGTTCAAGAATGAGAGGTCCCAGTTTTTTGTCGAGTACAATATCAACCCCCAGATACCCCAAATGGGTAATATCATAACACGAGGCGGCCAGATGCAAAATCCGCTCCCAGTGAGGAACTCGTAATGTTGAAAAGTCATGCTTGGTATCGGGGTGATGCATAACAGGTCGGTCATATTGCACGGCATTGAGCGCCCTACCGTCTTTCATGCTGATTCCTACTCCGATGGCCCCCTGGTGCAAGTTGGCCTTACCGTCACTCATGGATGTTGAGCAGCGCAGCATTGCCATTGCCGGAAACCCTTTGTAAAGCACCACCCGAATATCGGGAACACCTTCAAAGCTGTAGTGCTCAAAAATGGGATCGAATTCTACCAGGCTTTCAATCATTGCCACGTCATTTTTCCCACCCAAAGAGTAGAGTCCGCTTAAAATATTGGAGATATGATGATGAATCTCTTCAAGGCTGAGATGCTCTCCGTTTGGTTTTTCAAAGTCATCGCCCTCCCGATGGACAATCACTAAAATGCCTTTGCCTCCACTCCCCTGTGCCGGTTTCACCACAAAAGTACGTAATTGCTCCAAGCGCTCATGCAGCTTTTTGAGTTCAGACTGATTTTTGATTGTATCTAAGAGTTTGGGTACGGCAATACCTGCCGCTTCTGCAATACGTTTGGTTTTGAGCTTGTTGTCAACCAAAGGAAAGTTTTTTCGATTATTGAGTTTGCCGATGTACTCAACATTCCGTCGATTCATTCCTAAAATACCGCGGCGCTTTAGAGCGAATGGACTGGCAAAAAACATGTTAAACCATCGACTTAAAGCGCATTAATTCACTTAAGCGGTAGCCGCTGTACGTTCCTAGCATAATAATAATAGCCAGTACCACAAAGAGCAGTTCCGGAAAATTAAATGTCAGGTGCCCTACCAGAGTATTGCTCATTGCGAAATAGGCTAATGTAGCAACAAAGAGTGAACCGCCGCCTTGAATGAAAACTTCTTTAGCCCCCTCTTCTTCCCATAAGATAGACATGCGCTCAATGGTCCACGCCAAAATGATCATAGGAAAAAAGGTAATGCTTAATACTTCGTCAAGTCCTAATTTGTAACTTAAAATACTCATTACGGACATAATGGCAATGACCACAATAACCACGGCTGATATTCGTGCGACCAAGAGTAGATTCATGTGGGACAAATAGGAGCGTATCAGCAAGCCGAATCCGACAATAACCAAGAACATAATGAGTCCGACAATCAGCGAAGTCTGCATGAATGCCAATGCAATTAAAATGGGCATAAAGGTTCCCGATGTACGTAACCCGACCAGTATGCGTAAAAAGACAACAACCAAGGCTCCTATGGGAATCAGCAAAATATGCTTAAAAGAGTTTTGCTGTGATACCGGCAGTGAAAAGAGCGAGAAGTTCAAAAGAGGCGCCTCTTTTAACATCTTTTCATGTTTGGCAATCTGACCGGCGGGTACCCGATGTTCACTGACCGAAAAAGTAATTTTGGACTCTTTGACGCCGATGGCATCGAGCAGTGAGACTCCGCCTTTTTGCCAGACAAAAAAGTTTGCTGCACGAGGAATTTTACCCTCTTTTAAATCAAAAAGCTGCCAGCGTTCATTGCTATATACTTCGAGCATCGGTATTAGTGATTGATTGTGCTGAGTCTCTCCCAGGTAAAGTCCGCGAATTTTACGTACGGTAATGCCTTCATAACGCAATAGTCGATAGAGCAGATTTAACATATCGTCACTGTTTTGCGTACGCAGCATTTTAACGGTTTGTGACGGAGCATCGGCATTAAAGTGCTGGATCAGCAGAGCAGTAAAAGAGTGTGCATCGGCAGAGTGATTGTGAATATCTTTTAAAAGTGTTTGTGCCGCATTGAGGACAGGCTTGGTATAATCAGAAAGAGTCTCTTCTTCCAGCTGCATGTCAAGAGTGTTTTCTTCTTCCTCTTTGGCATGTGAATCAATAATGGCATCAATAGAGTAAAAAAGACGCTGCTTGCCATCAACCATACGTTTTGACCATTCAGCCCGCTTGCCGTTTGCTGTTTGGGCGGTTGTAAAACCGAAATCGGCCGATGTGGCATCGTAAGAGAGAATTCGTATGCCTTGTTGCTTGGGCGGTATGGCCATAGATATTAAAGCGCTTTCGTGCTGACCGATAAATGAAATCTCCGCGCCGATATTGTAAACCGAACGCTTGTCGTGCGGATAGATCGGAATACCCAATACATCTACCTTATACCATGTGATCGAGAAACCGATCAGAGCCAAAACCAGTGCAATAAGTCGTATTTGCAGACGGGAAGAGAGCATTATTTTCGATACTCTTTAGGTGTACAGGTCTGCTGTTTTGAGACATCGACTATATAGATGTTGCGTAAAAAATTGCGGCCGATGAGAACAGGGTTTTTGAACTTTCCGCGATCGGTTAATGTGACAGCAACCAGCTGATCATTGTCCCCAAGAACAATGCGTAATTTAATAACCGGCCGGCGTTGTGATTTTTCACCGTGACGTTTAATCCGCACCCACTTCCAAATAGGTCTCTCAATGGTTAGTGCATTCTCATCGTCGCTCAGAGCAAAACGCACATATTTTCGACCGTCTCGCTCAAAGGTCTGCATATTAACAGCATGCAATGAGGTGGTTTTTGCTCCCGTATCCACACGAGCCGATGCAATCATATTCCCCGGAATAATACGCACCGTCTCAACCGAGCCGATAACAAGTTTGTCGTTGGATGAGGAGACGACTTTTTCTATTGTTGTCTTTTTGGCTATAGCCACGGGCTTTTTTTTAGATTTTTTGTGAGGATGCTTTCTTTTTACGGATGCAACCGCTTTGTTAACTTTTGATTTTTTTGTTGCCATTTTTTTAGGTTTGGATTTTTTGGTAAGCGTTTTCTTAGGAGCTGTTGCCTGTTTTGAATGGGTAGTTGTGTTGATATCACGAGGTGTCGATTTTGGCTCCAGAGCAACATTTTCCAAGGAAAACGGCTTGCTCTCTTCGATGACCCTGAGCGGTACGGGTGCATTGAAAACAGCGGGAGAATGCGGTTTTACAGGAGATTGTGTTGTAGCGCAACCCATTAAAAAAACGAAGCTCAATAGAAAAAAGCTTTGTTGTCGCATCAGTGTCCTTTTGTCAATTTGTCAATTAGGAAAGGGATTATACCTTGTAAAATATAATAGAACAAAAACAGCATCCAATTGTTAAGAAAGTGTTAACGTGCAAATTCGGTGCTTCGGCTCTCTCGAATCACGTTCACTTTGATTTCTCCGGGATATTGTACTTTCTGCTCAATCTCTTTGGCAATCTCTTTGGCAAGAAGGGATGCGGCATCATCATTGATCACTTCCGCATTGACCATAACGCGCAGTTCTCGACCGGCATTAATAGCATATGCCTGTTTGACGCCATCGCGGCGTGAGGCAATCTCTTCAATCTCCGTAACCCGCTTTAAAAAACTTTCAAGTACCTCACGACGGGCACCCGGTCGCGCGGCAGAGAGGGCATCGGCGGCACAAACAGCAGCACATTCGACACTTTTTATCTCTTCAAATCCGTGATGGGCATAAATGGCATTAATAACAACGGCGTCTTCATTGTAGCGGTTGCAGACTTCAACGCCAAGATCGACATGACTTCCCTCATGTTCATGGGTCAACGCTTTACCAATATCATGAAAAAGCCCGGCGCGTTTGGCAAGCTTCGCATCGCCACCCATTTCAGATGCCATCATACCGGCCAAGTGGGCTACTTCCAACGTATGCGCCAAAGCATTTTGTCCATAGCTTGCACGGTAGCGCAATTTGCCCAAAAGTTTAATAAGTTCAGGGTGAACGCCATGAATTCCAAGATCCAGAAGAATCTCTTCGCCTTCTGCTAAGATGCCTTCTTCAAACTCATCACATACTTTGGTGTAAATTTCTTCAATACGTGCCGGTTGAATACGTCCGTCTTCAATGAGCAGCTCCAAGGTTTTGGTAGCAACAGAGCGTCGGTAGAGGTTAAAACTGCTGATGAGAATGGCATTGGGAGTTTCATCAATAATAATGTCAACGCCCAAAAGCATCTCAAGTGTTTTAATATTGCGCCCCTCTTTGCCGATAATGCGACCCTTAAGCTCATCGTCGCTTAAACGCACACTGTTAATGAGTCGTTCGGCCGCAAATTCACCGGCATAGCGTGATGTTGCCTGTGCCAAGATGTAATTGGCGTTTCGTTTTGCCTGCTCTTTCGCTTCATTTTCGCTGCGTCGTACAATGTGGGCAATCTCTGTTTTTGACTGCTCTTCCACTTTTTCAAGAAGAATTTTCTTGGCTTCGTTTCTGGTAAGTCCGGAGGCACCTTCAAGAACATGGATAACGTCATCCACTCTTTTTTGATAATCTGCTTTTAGAATTTCAAGTGCTTTTTCATGACGTTCAAGCGAGAGCGTTTTACTTGTTGCGGCATTGTATTCGTTACGTATGCGCTCTTCTTCGCGCTCTTTAAAATTGTAGAAATCATGCTCTTTTTTAATCAGTTTGTTTTCGCGGTCGGCTAAATCTTTTTTAGCCGCATTGCTCGCCTCTTCATAACGTCTTTGTGCATCTGCTTCAATTTCCTGAGCTTTGGCATTGGAGCGATGCAGTATTATTTCTGCTTCATTCTCAATAGCTTTAGCCTTGGCTTTGGCCTGCTCAATATAAACTTCGAAATTTGCATGAGTTATTTTTTTAGAAATGAAAAAGCCGATGACGCCGCTTAAAGTGGAAATTCCTCCCCCTAAGAGTATCTCGTTTAGCATCTCGTATCCTCTTCATCGCAACGCACCGTCTGGGTGTCAGTAACAGATCGCACTCAATGTCAAACGCATCGCCTACAGCGTGTTTGCTATAGCACAGTTCGGATTGAATAAAAATAGTAAAGGGTCTCTTTTTTAATGTGGGAAAGAAACGATCGTACATCCCTTTTCCAAAACCTATTCGTTTGCCATCGGCATCTACACCAATCGCAGGTACAATTGCAATATCAATATTTTTTATAATTTTAGTTGTATTTCCACTCTCCAACAGACCAAAGGTCTTGCGCTTAAGCGGTAATCTAAATGGTACCATCTTGAAACTTTCACCCACCATAAACGGCAGGTAAACATGCATTTTTTTTCGTGAACGTTTCACGCTGGCACGTATGTCAGCCTCAAAAGGCAGCGGCCAGTAAAAGAGCGCAGAATTTACATGTAATTTTTTAAGAATGGCTGTTAAAGCGCTGTTAAGCCGGTAATCCCGATACCGCTTGTTGTGTGAGGGAAGTGTGCGAAGTTTTTTAAGACAATATTGTCGAAATTCTGCTTTCATCAAAATTCTTTCGATATAATTTCTCATATTTTATCGATTAAAAGGTTTTTTATGCTTAAAAGAGCGCTACTATGCTCAGCACTGTCCCTTCTGTTTCTCAGTGGCTGTAGCGATACAAAAAAAGAAGCAGAGTCTGCAACACAAGAGGCCAATAGTATGGTTGCTCAGAGTAGTTTTGAGCTGCAAAGTCTTGATGGTGAAACCTTTACGGTGACGAAAGAGGCAAACAATTTTATATTGCAAGGAGCGGGAAGCAAAGTGGTACTGTTTAATGTTTTTGGAACATGGTGTCCGCCGTGTCGTGCCGAAGCACCGCATTTAACGCGTCTGCAAAAAAAATATCACGATACCTTTAAAATTATAGCCGTTCCGGTTGATGAGAATCCGACTAATGCGATACTTCAAGAGTGGAAACAGACTTATGGGGCTGACTACAGTATTGTTAATTCCAAAGATAACAGAGCTTTGGCAAATGCTCTGGCTGCATCGGTAAACGCCGGTCAAGGGTTTCCTATTCCGCTGATGTTGATGTTTAAAGACAACAAATATGTGACCCATTATGTGGGTGCAATTCCCGAAGAGATGATAGAGAGTGACATTAAACATGCGTTAGGAATGTAAATGTTTGGTTTTATCAACAAAGGGCTTGGCAAAACCGCCGAGGCCATTAAACACATTGCACCGAAAAAAAAACTTAAAATTTCTAAAGATGAACTGGAAGACATTCTGCTTGAAACCGATGTGGAATATGAACTTGTCGAGATTATTTTACGAGAGATCTATACGGACGAGGTAAGCCGTGAGCAGCTTGAATCCAAGCTCTTAACCACGCTCGCCTATTCAGACTACAAGGAACCCGAACATATGGAGCTTCCGTGTGTCGACCTGATTATCGGCGTGAACGGTGCAGGTAAGACCACAACCATTGCCAAGTTGGCATCACGCTATAAGAATCAGGGTGATCGGGTTATTTTGGGTGCTTCCGATACGTTTCGTGCCGCGGCAATTGAACAGCTGGATCAATGGGCCAAACGTCTGGATATTCCTATAGTCTCTTCCAGGCAGGGACACGACCCTTCAGCTGTTGCTTTTGATGCGATTGAGTCCGCAAAAGCGAAAGGGTTTGAGCATGTCATTATTGATACGGCAGGACGGTTACATACACAAACCAATCTTGCCAATGAACTCAAAAAAATTGTGCGTATTTGCAATAAGGCGCATAGCGGCGCACCGCATCGAAAAATTTTAGTGCTTGACGGAACTCAAGGCAGTTCGGCTATAGCTCAAGCCAAAGCATTTCATGAGATGATCGATATTGACGCCATTATTATTACCAAGCTTGACGGCACCGCACGAGGCGGTTCACTCTTTAGTATTGCTTATGAACTCAAAATACCGATTCTCTATATTGGTGTCGGTGAACAGCCTGAACATCTGTTGGTATTTGACAAATATGAATTTGTCTCCGGTCTGCTTGATATTATCTATTTTGATGATGATGAAGTCTCACCGCAGGTGACAGATCTCAGCGAAGACGATACGGTACACATCAGTTTTGAAGAGAAGATGAAACGGCTCAATAAGCGCATACACGATGATGGATTCGATCTGCTTTCAAAACATTTTGTTCGGGAACAGAGCACATGGAACGAATACCGTTTTGCCAAAAACGAGGCGACGGGACACTATGAGATTCTTGAGCGCGACGGCTCTATCGTGCGATCCTACAATATTGATGAACTGTAGCTATGGCTAAAAAAAAATCCTCTCTATTTGAGTGTCAGCATTGTGGATTTACCGCCTCTAAATGGATGGGGAAGTGTACTAACTGCGGGGCATGGGACTCTCTTGTCGAGCTTAGTGAAAGCGAGCAGGAGGTCTTAAAAGAGAGTGCGCTATCGACGCTGCACAGTCATACGAAAGCGCAACGTATTATTGATATTGACGAAGATGATATTACCCGTTTTTCAAGCAATGACGTTGAACTGGACTTAGTGCTCGGCGGTGGTGTTGTTCCGGGTTCTATGACACTGATCGGCGGAAGTCCGGGCGTAGGAAAGTCAACGCTGTTATTAAAAATCGGTGCCAATATCGCACAGACAGGGCGCAAAGTACTGTATGTTACGGGTGAAGAGTCTAAAGGGCAGGTGAAACTGCGTGCCAATCGTCTCCAGGCCAATGCCAAGGAACTCTACCTTCTAAGTGAAATCAAACTGCAGGAGGTAATGACCGCATTGCATCATGAAAATTATGAATGCCTCATTATTGATTCCATTCAAACGCTCTATTCCGATGCAGTCAGTTCAGCCCCGGGATCGGTCACTCAAGTACGGCAGATTACATTTGAGTTAATGCGCATTGCCAAAGAGCGTCAAATTGCCGTCTTCATTATTGGTCATATTACCAAAGAAGGTGCGATTGCCGGACCTCGGGTTTTGGAGCATATGGTCGATACCGTCCTCTATTTTGAGGGAGACAGCTCTCAGGAATTACGGGTGTTGCGCGGTTTTAAAAATCGCTTTGGGCCAACCAGTGAAATCGGTGTTTTTGAGATGAAAGAAGAGGGGCTGGTTTCGGCAAAAGATATTGCTTCGCGCTTTTTTGATAAAAGCAGAGCCCAAAGCGGCTCGGCGCTGAGTGTGGTGATGGAGGGGTCACGCCCACTGATACTTGAGGTACAGGCACTGGTAAGTGAGTCGCATGCTTCAAACCCAAAGCGTTCGTCTACCGGATTCGATACCAATCGCTTAACCATGCTTTTAGCCCTTTTGGAGCGAAAGCTTGAACTGCCCTTAAATCATTACGACGTCTTTATTAACATTACCGGCGGCATTAAGATTAATGAGACTTCGGCAGACTTAGCGGTATTGGCGGCCATTATCAGCAGTTTTCGTGACCGTGCCGTCTCCAAAGAGACCGTATTTATCGGTGAAGTCTCTTTGGTGGGTGATGTCAGAGAGGTGTTCAGCTTGGATCAACGTCTTAAAGAGGCGTCACTTCAAGGGATCACCAAAGTACTCACCTCAAAAAAACCCAAAGAGCGCTATGGGTTAAAATGCTACAGTGTTGATGAAGTTACCAAGCTAATTGAGTGGATGTAATCTCTTTGTAATTAATTTACATGTAAAATTTCATCAAAACAATATAAAGGGCATGTATGTCTATCTGTTCTATTGATGCAGAGTATCGTTCGGAAGAGCGCTATAGTAAACTCTCTTTGGCCTACGCTACAGACGAAGAGTATCAAAAAATTAACGATGTTGTCGAGGAGATGACTGCGTTATGTGATCTGACGCCACAAATGTATACCAGCAATATTGCCAACGGTAGAAAAGTGCTGGTCATTGAGTATCATGATGACAACGATCGTGAAGCAGGCAAAGTATTTGATCAAATCATGAAAAAACTCAACATCACTTCATGTGATTAAAAAAGAGTCTTCCGAGAAAATCATTTTGTCTCTTTAGTGTGTTACAATAGTGCAATTTTAGCTATTGAGGTGACTATGAAACTTGCTAAGTATGCCGAAGGCAATGCACTCTTCCAGCGTGCCTACTTTAAAAAACATGAAGAAGATCTGTTGAGTTTGGTTGAAAACGGGCAGCATCCTAAAGCGCTTTTTATCGGGTGTTCAGACTCTCGTGTCATTCCTGATCTCATGGTGCAAACCAAACCGGGAGATCTGTTTGTCATTCGTAATGTCGGTAACTTTGTGCCTCCTTATAAGCCTGATGAAGACTTTCATGCTACGGCTTCGGGCATTGAGTATGCAGTTTCCGTTTTGAAGGTTTCTGAAATCATCATTTGCGGTCACAGCCACTGTGGGGCGTGTAAAGCACTGTATGAACCCATTTCCGATCCATCGCTTATACATACAAAAAAATGGCTGCAACTGGGTGAAAAAGCCAAATCAATGGCGCTGTTGACTCATGGTAAAGACGGTGACAAGGAAGCACTTCTGCGGGTTACGGAAAAGCTCTCTATTGTGTCACAGATAGACAACCTCCTCACCTACCCCTATATTAAAAAACGTCTGGATGATGAAACTATTTATATCCACGGATGGTACTACAATATTGAGAACGGCAGTATTGAGTACTATGATCCGGAACATTATGAATTTAAGCCGTTGGCATAAGTTGTTTAGTACCCTAGGTATAAAAACAGAGCCGAGAGAAAATAGTTTGCTACAAACAGTGCAATAGCAGAATAGACAACCGCACTAATGGTTGCCTGCCCTACTCCTCTGGCCCCTCCGGATGAGTTGTAGCCGATATAGCTGCCGATGGTACTGACAATCAATCCGAATACTGCCGCTTTCACAACACCCGTACCGATATCGCTAAATTCACCCAAACGCATGATGGTGTCTTGGTAGGCATGGGCATTAACACCCAATACCGAAGTAGAGACGAAGTACGCACTGCCAATAGCAACCACATCAAACCATAGTACCAAAATAGGCAATGAGATGGTTGTGGCAACTATGCGCGGCACAATGAGATACTGTTTTGAGTCAACGCCTAGAATGTCAATGGCATCAATCTGTTCGGTTACGCGCATGGTTCCAAGCTCTGCTGCCATAGCACTGATGGAGCGTGAAATAAGCATTAATGTGGCAAAGACCGGTCCGAGTTCTTTGGTAATGGAGATAAAGACCGTATAGCCAATAAAGGTCTCCACGCCAAAGTCATGAAAGCCGTTATAGAGCTGAATGGTTACCACCATACCGGTAAAGATTGCCGTTAACGTGACGACACCCAATGTTCCGTAACCAATGGTTTCTAGTTGCACAATAAGCAATTTAAAACGTCTAAAAAACAGAAGAAGTTTTGGAAAAAGCTTTATTTGAAACAATAAATAGGCACCAAAACCCATGCTTTGGTTATATACTGAGACAAAAGGACGCCCAAAAAAACTTAAAATGCTCTCAATCATATAATGAATTCCTTTGTATTGCCGATATTATAGCAACTAAGCAGATAGTATCAACTGAAACCCTGTCTGCATAGATAAAAATGCTAGAATAACATTATTACATTAAAAGAAGGAAATATCATGGCTGAAGAGACAGGCGAAGAGGTTCAAGAGAGCAGTACGCCGCAAAAGAAGTCATCGAGTTCATTGATGCTCATTATTGTGATTGTCATGCTCATTTTAGTTATTTTGGTGGGTGCGGTAGCCTTTATTTTAATGAGTGGCGGCGATGATGAGAGTGCCGCGCAAAATGCTCCGGCAGCTCAAGAGAAACAGGTGAATCAGGCACAGCGCTCCTCAGGAGGGTCGGGAAACGTACGGCCTTTTACGGAAATTGGTCTGATGTTTCCGATGGATACGTTTACCGTCAATTTGCTTTCCGACAGCGGCAGACGCTATCTTAAAGTAGAGATGAATCTTGAAATCGACGGTGAAGAACTTGCTGCGGAACTCGACAATAAAAAAGCAGTCATACGCGATATTATTATTCGTCTGCTCTCCTCGAAGTCTCTCGATGAGATCTCTACGGCCAAAGGCAAGGACAAACTCAAAGAGCAGATTACCGATCAGCTCAATTTACGTCTTCGTGACGGACGTATCAACAATGTCTATTTTACAGAGTTTGTGATTCAATAACGGCTCTAAAGTATTTTAATCTTCTTCAAGTGAGCGCATCTGCTCGAGCTCTTCAATGAGCTCCAGGCACTCCGATTCACTCATGTCGCCATTATTAATTTCTACGAGTGTCTCTTTAAACTCTTTTAAAATCATCTGCGCCTCTTTAAGATCATCGGTATCTTCTTGCGTTGCTTTTTTTTTGGCAATGAGATCATAGAGGTAGTCAATATGGTCTTCGACATCGGCAATGACCTCCTCTTCGAGTAGTTTATAGAGTTGTTGTGCATGGGTCATAATATTCCTTTTGAGCCGTAATTTTACTATAATACTTTAAAATTACATGTAAATCATGGATACCAATGAATATTTATGCTGTTATTATCGGTACGGAAATTTTAAACGGAAGACGCGAAGATAAACATTTTAATTTTATGAAACATCTGTTGCAACAGTGGGGACATACGCTGTATGCGTCATTCAGCATAAAAGATGATCCGGAACTTATTCGAAATATCTTTACTCTGGTTCGCTCCGATACAACATCGGTCATGTTCAGTTTTGGCGGTATCGGTTCGACTCCCGATGATCTTACCCGTCAAATAGCCGCACACGTATTTACGCAGCAGCCTCTTGCAGAGCACCCGAAATTTGCTCATGACATTAAAGAACGTTTTGGTGATGACGCATATCCGCACCGCATTCAGATGGCATATCTTCCCCAAGGTGCGCACTTGTTATACAATCCGATTAACAACATGTCAGGATTTGCCCTCCAAAGGCGTTTCTTCTTTGTTCCGGGATTTCCGGAAATGGCACACCCTATGGTTGAAGAAGCCGTTAAAAATTATCTTCCTCGGGCGAAAACAACATATCGTAAAACACTCATAGCCGATACCAGCGAAAATACCCTCATTACAACCATGCAAATGCTACCGGAGAGCATTGAACTCTCCTCACTGCCTATACTGCGTCAAGGATTGCCTCGTGTCGAACTCTCGTTATCGTCACGTGACGCGAATACTTTAAATCAGGTGTTTGAAGAGTTTCAGCGGGTATTGCAAGCAAAAAAGATTGCCTATGAAATACTTTAGGTATTTTCTTCATGCTCCAACAGGGCTAGCATGCTCTTTTTTTGCATTTTACGCGCAAAATCATAAGCACTGTAACCTCGGTTGTCAAGACGCTCCTTGTCGCCTCCTGCTTGTAAAATAAGCTCTAGCATTTTGACTCTACCGTAACAGGTCGCTGCCATTAGTGGCGTAAATCCACTTTTTCGTTTGGTCTCGTTGACATTGATGCCTCGTGCAATCATGTACTCCACAAAGGCCAGGTTATTGTAGGTTATAGCACACTCAAAGACACTGACACCTTCAGAGTCGCAGCCATCCACATCGGCACCATGCTCAACAAGAAGCTCAATAATGTCATTATCGCAGCGAAAACGTAGAGCACATGAGATGACATTCTCTTCCGATTCCGTACGCTCGTTAATGTCAGCACCCTCTTTGAGGTATTTTTTAATACCTACATAGTCGTTGTCTTGAAGCAGTGTTAGCCATTTTGCCGTCATAAAATTGTCCCATACAGTCTATTCATATCATAGTATAACATGCCGGAGACGACTCCTGAAAGAGCGTATAAAATTTATTATTTAATTTAAGTAATTTCAAATGTTATGCTAAAATTCCAAAAAATTACCAGAGAGAGCACCCATGAACATTATTGAAACTGCCGACGCATTTAAAGCCTGTGTTGAGACTATAACATCCAAACCTGCCTATAAAGATCCTTTGGCTTTTGGTATCTGCCGTATCGATTACGGACAGCTTAATGTCGACAAAGTCCTTCAGGCAACCTACCCTTTAATTAACTGGAATGAAAACTTCGGAAGTGCCGCTATTTTTATTGAAGCTTTACGTGAGCAAAATATACATGTAGATTGTAACGCCAATGAAGTGGTCTGTAATATTAACCTTGAGTTCTTACAAAGCTGCCTTAATGCCTTTACTCCGTATGCCGACGAAGCCGTAGGCAATGCCCACAAAAATATTCAAGTGATTTCGGCACTCTATAATCAACTGAAACATGAAGGGTCCCGCGAAGGTGGATTTCGTGTCGTTTTTATCTTTAACGATGCCCCATGCGAGAGTGTTGAAGCAACCTATTTAAAACTTTATGCTATTTCTCAGGCAAAAGTAGCACTGCGCTCCATTAACCTTAACGGTGCTTTTGGAGCACTGCCCAATGTGGCATGGTCTTCAGGCGTACCGATTGAACTCGATTGGTTACGAGAATTTGAGATTGAACTGAAACTTTCAAATACCTACCCGCACATTGATTTTGTCGATAAATTCCCCCGTTTTCTGCAACATATTATTCCATCAGACAATACCCGAATTTTAGAGACATCCAAAGTACGCTTCGGTGCACAGCTTCATGCCGGTACAACGGTAATGCCCGGAGCAAGTTACATTAACTTCAATGCCGGTACTACCGGTGTGAGTATGGTTGAAGGAAGAATTTCCAGTTCTGCCATTGTGGGTGACGGCAGCGATGTCGGTGGCGGTGCTTCGATTCTCGGAGTGCTTAGCGGTACCGACGGCAACCCTATTTCAGTAGGTAAAAATTCACTTCTTGGCGCCAATTCGGTATGTGGCATTCCTTTAGGTGACGGCTGTATTATCGATGCCGGATTGGCCATATTGGAAGGAACCAAAGTCGGTATTTCTCCTGAAGAACTTCAAAAGATCAATAGCGCCAATCCCGGGGTAACACTTTCGGGTGAGATTTTCAAAGGTAAGGATCTGGCAGGACTTAACGGCTTGCACTTTCGTCAAGACTCCCGCACCGGCGAGATTGTTGCCAAACGCTCTACGCGTGAAATCAAGCTCAACGCAGATCTGCACTAACCGCTTTTTCGGGCAGGTCCCGAAATTACATGTAAATTCTAATGGATACATAAGAAAAATTATTCTATAATATTTTTAAACCATAAGGAGTTGCATTTCAATGATCGCTTCAAATCTCTCTTCTGTTATGGCACATCAATCCTATATGAATGCCAGTGCCGCTAATGTAGCCAATGTCAACAGTGACGGATTTTCTCCGGTGCAAACGACACTCAATTCAGGAAGTAACGGCGGTGTTCGCGCTACATTTTCTCAACAGAGCATCAATGCCTCGTTGCAGAGTCAAACAAACTTAGCTACTGAAATGACCGATCAAATGCGCATAGAATCCTCTGTGTCAAGCAATATTACCGCCATAAAAACGGATGACAAAATGTTTGGGACACTGTTGGATATTAAGGCGTAATTGTACGGGGCTCTTGTGTAATAATATTCATGCTCTCTAAATTTTTCAAATGGGCATACTGAGGATCATAGTCAGGTTGTTCTTTGCCAAGATCCAGCGTACTAATAACAGTTTTACCAATAATTTTTCTACCGGAAATACCATTATTGAGTGTACGAACTCCCCATGTATCGTGAAATACCATAATTTTCCCCTTGTAGACTCCCAAATAGAGCAACACGTGACCACGTCGATAAAGAATCGTTTCAAAAGGTACTCCCTCAGCAATAATACGCTCGCGTTTGCGGTGTTTATTGAGTCCTTTCAAGGAGATCACCCGCCCTATATTAGCCTGTTTTGATGAGTTGCGTGGTAACCATATGCCAAAAGAAGCAAAAAGATCCCGTAACGTCGAAGAGCAGTCGCGTTCTTCATAGAGACCGCCCCAGCCGTATTTTCTGCCAATAAGTTGGTTTAAAAGAAGTACCATATTTTCTCTGGTAAGACGCATTGTACCACAGTGGACTGAAGTACGCGGTATTACGCTATGGACCAAACTCTTTTCATGATAGACCGAAACCGTAACGTGCGTACCATTCATATCATGGTAGGGCAGCATCATACCAATGCGCGCATACGTTAGAAAGGTACCGTTACTGTCATGAAGTGGAAAGTGCTCATGCGTTACATGTAAAAATTTATTGGCTTCATAAGATTGTGTTGCTTCTTGAGTCAGCAATGTTATGTTGTGGCGGCGAACCCAACCGCTGGCATAGGAAGTAAAAACATAAACCCACGCACCGTCTTTAGAGTAGTGTGATACAAAAAGCGGCTCATTGGAATGAATACCCGAGTTTTGCATGTAATCAAAAGGAAAACCCTCCCCTGCTTTTAAAGGATTGCTAAAAAGTGGTTTATGAGTCGGAAATGCACGTAAGTGTGTAAAATGTCGTGTTATAGCGTAACGATTCACGCTCCCGAAGCTATCAAAATTAGCCTGCTGTGCCATTGTGGAAAACCATGAGGGATCAATAGGCAGCAGGTTTTCTCCATAGCTTTCTGAAGCCTTGTAACGTCTGAATGCCCACATGGCTTCAAATTTTGCAACAGGAGGTTCACTCATGTGCCATGGAGTAAAGTAGGCTTTCTTGTAGTGCCGCTGCAGTGCTAAGAGCTCCTTTTTTGGCTGCATATTTTCTATGTAAACACGGCTTTCTTGGGCATAGTTAAGCAAGTCGGCAACAGGTGTGCTGCTTTTTTTACAAGAGCAGCCTCCGAATATAAGAATAAGAGAAAAAAAGACAAACAGCTGCTTTTTCAATCAATACCGCCAAATCGTCCTACAATACGACCGATAACTTCAATTTCTTCAGGATAAACAGTCTGTATAGGATACTCTTTATTGTCAGAAATTATATCAATTTTTCCATCAATTCTTTTTTGAATACGCTTAATAAAAAGACCATGTTCGGTATTAATGGTAAAAATACCGCCACGGGAGATGTCTTGTTTGGAGCGATTTAAAAAAACAATATCATGATAACTGAAGGTGGGTTCCATTGAATCACCCGAAACATTGATAGCTTCAATATTTTTAAGCTCGCGCTCCCCTCCGAGTGTAATAACAAAGTTTTCCGACAACATAAGGGATTCATAATTTTCATTATCGGTATGACCGCCGCCGCCGGCAGATGCATTTACATCACTGAAGTAGCGTATCATAAAGAACTTGTTGGTTGCTTCAATAAGACTTTCCGGCGCTTGATTGTAAAGCAACCAGTTAATAGCAATAGAGCGTTTTGCGCAAAAATCAAGCAGTTCGCGAAACGGTATTTTATTTCTTTTTTTCATGGTAGCAAAGTTCATTTGTGAAATTCCCAGAAGATCAGCTACGTCTTTGTCAAAAACTTTTTTTCCTTTATAGTCAATGGAGATAATATCTTTAATCTCCTCGACAATATCTAAGAATGGCTTCATTGCGCTCTCCTACATGTAAAATAATGGAATAGCAGTATCATAAACATTTTGCGGAGTATTCCATAAAAATATGTCATTTTGCAATATTAATTTAATAATTTTCATAAATACTCTAAAATTTTTCCAACGACACAAAAAGGAGTCAATGATGGCAACAATTATAAAACAGGCAGAAACACTCTTTGAGCGGTTTGAACATACGCTTGAAGTGCTTGCAGAAAAACTGCTTTAACGCTTTCGTGAATTATGTTGAGACTCAGGCGTTGTAGATTTTCGCTCTTTGTCTTTTTGTCGCTCTTCTTCTTCGCGTTGTATATATTTTTGGTGGTGATAGCCACGAAAAACAAAGATCATAAAGAGTACAAAAAGTACTAACATAATGGTATCGACAATGGGATTCACATGACATCCTTGCTGTAGGTATTGAAATTTTGTCTGATTGCCTCATAAAGAATAATACCGGTACTGATAGCAAGATTGAGACTGCGACCCTCTTTCCCCATAGGAATGGTCATGCATTGGGTTGCATAAGCATTGAGAAGAGAACTTTTTATACCGGAAGTCTCGCTGCCAAAAAAGAGAAAGTCTCCGGCTTTAAACTGCTGTTCGAAATAAGGTGTTTGTGTCTTTGTTGTAGCAAAAAAGAAGCGATCACTCTGAGGATTTGCCTCTAAAAACTCCTCAAAACTTTTCCAAACCTTGAGCTTCAGCAGCTTCCAGTAGTCAAGCCCTGCCCGTCGTACAGCCTTTTCATCAAGTGAAAATCCAATGGGTTCAATAAGATGTAGCGTAGTGTCGGTATTGACACAAAGGCGCCCGATAGCTCCCGTATTGGTCGGAATTTGCGGATGTACCAATACGATGTGAAACATTAAAAGATTACCGTCTTGTTGGCATAAACAAAAATACGATCTTCGAGTGCCAGCTTCAGTGCGCGTGAGAGAACAATTTTCTCGACATCACGGCCGCTTCGTTGCATCTCTTTCCAATCGTAAGCATGATTGACATGAATAACATCTTGAAAAATAATGGGGCCTTCGTCCAGGTTGTTGTTGACAAAATGTGCCGTTGCACCAATAATTTTAACCCCGCGTTCATAGGCTTGTTTGTAAGGATTTGCTCCAATAAATGCCGGTAAAAAAGAGTGGTGGATATTGATAATTTTATTGGGATACATCGCAACAAATTGAGGCGTTAAAATGCGCATGTATTTTGCCAAGACAATGTAGTCAATAGATTCAAACTGTGCCAGTGTCTCTAAAATTTTAGATTCATGTTCAGCACGGCTTAAATCAACATGAGGGCAGTGAATAAACGGAATGTCAAACTTTTCAACAAGAGATTGCAATATATTGTAGTTGGAAACAACAGCTAAAATGTTGGCATCAAGCTCACCGTCATGAAAGCGCACCAAGATGTCTCCCAGCGCATGTGACTCTTTCGTTGCCATTAAAACAATGTTCTTCTTTTTGGGAGCAATCAGTTGTATGGCAGCATCATCAGGAAGTGCTTCTTGGAGTTCTTTTTGCAATACGTCTGTATCTACATCTCCCGTAATGACGCTTCGCATAAAAAATTTGTTGTTAACTCTGTCGACAAACTCATTGTTGGTTAAAATATTTAGATTGTATTTAAAGAAAATACTTGAAATTTTATAGACCAAGCCTTTTTCATCATGAGAGTCAATAAGTATTCTATAGGTTTTCATGGTCAGCATCACCTTTTATGCGTTCGAGACGGGTATCGATAGTAGCAAGTAGATACTCTAAAAAGTTTAATGACAAATCAATTTTTGCTTCAATTTGAACATTATTCGGTGATTGAAATCCCTCAAAAAGAACAAGAAGTCGCTCCCGAACACTCTCTAACCAGAGTTGCTCATCATGTTCTGCAAGAGGCGTTAGCTCTTCTTTGTTTTGCTGCGATACTGCAGTCTCTTCTTTGGAGACATCACTGTCGGCATCATCCATTTCTGCAAGCGTTGAGAGGATTACATCTTTTAGTTCCATAACTGCAATAACCACCTTTCAAATTCATTATATTCTACACGCTCGTCCATCGTAACAAAAAATTCCTTCATCTCTTCATTGACGCCCAGAAATTTCCGGCGAATACCGCTGAGCCGGCGAATAGCGATTTTGGCATCGGAGTTATTGGGATCGTGTCGTAAAATTTCTTTATAAATCTCCAAAGCCTCCGTTTTGAGCCCTTGGAGTTCATAGATATTGGCAAGCGTTAGTGTCTGCATGGTTCTATTTGCATTTCACCGCATAGTTGGCAATAATGGAACCTATCTCCGAAGTAGAGCAAACTTCTTTAGCGTCAAACTGTGCCAAGTCTTTGGTGCGATATCCCTCAGTCAGTGCCTGCTTGATTGCAGCATCGATTTTATCGGCAGTTGCTTGCTCACCCAAAGCATAACGTAACATCATGGAGGCGCTTGAGATGGTGGCAATAGGGTTGGCGATGCCCTGACCCGCAATATCGGGTGCAGAACCGTGAATAGGCTCATACACACCGATTTTACTCCCTACAGAAGCAGAAGGCAGCAGTCCTATGGAGCCTGAAAGCATACTGGCTTCATCACTTAAAATATCGCCAAAAATATTCCCCGTAAGCATAACGTCGAATTGACGAGGATCACGAATAAGCTGCATGGCGGCATTGTCGACATACATATGCGTCAGGCTGACTTCAGGGTATTCAGAGGCAACTTCTTCGACCACTTCTCGCCATAACTGCGATACATCAAGCACATTCGCTTTGTCAATGGAGCAAACACGTTTATCACGCTCCATGGCAATATCGAAAGCAACACGGGCAATACGAACAATTTCATCGCGACTGTAAACCATGGTATTGTATGCTTTATCGCCCTCTCTGCCTTTTGGCTCACCAAAGTAGATACCGCCGATCAGCTCGCGCACGACCATTAAATCAACCCCTTTAACCACTTCGGGTTTTAAAGAACTGGCATTGATGAGATCGTCATACACTACCGCCGGTCTTAAATTGGCGAACACACCCAGCTCTTTACGGAAACGAAGCAGTCCGCTTTCAGGACGTTTTTCACGAGGGAGTGCATCCCATTTTTCACCACCGATAGCACCAAAAAGTACCGCATCACTGTTCATGGCACTGGAAATAGTAGCTTGAGGAAGCGGGTCTCCGGTAATATCATAAGCACAGCCGCCCATTAATGCCTCTTCATAGCTGAAGTCAAAATCTTCGCATGATGCAACCGCATCAAGCACTTTAACCGCTTCATCAATAATTTCAGGGCCGATACCGTCCCCTTTAATAAGACAAATTTTATATTTTTTCATTTATTCTCCTTTAAGAAGCAATTTCATCTTTCGCAAAACTCATGAGACCGCCGGCATGAAGCAGTTTTTGCATAAACTCCGGAATAGGGGTAAATGAATAGACTTTTCCGTTGCTTTTATTGCTAATGGTTCCTTCTTGCATATCAATACTCACAACATCGCCCTCTTTGATTTCTGCACTCTCTTTGAGTTCAAAGATCGGAAGCCCCATATTAAAGGCGTTTCTATAAAAAATTCGTGCAAAAGTCGGGGCAATAATAGCTGAAATTCCTGCTGCTTTAAGAGCAATAGGAGCATGTTCACGAGAGGAGCCGCATCCAAAATTCTCACCGGCAACAATTATATCACCCGGCGACATCTTTGTAACAAAATCCGGATCGGCATCTTCCATAACATGTTTTGCCAATACTTCAGGTACTGAGGTATTAAGATACCGAGCGGCAATAATGAGGTCCGTATCAATATCTTTACCAAAATTCCAGACGTTACCTTCTATTTTTTGCATAGATTATCCTAAAAATAATTTTTGCGATTATAGCCAAGAGGAACTCTAAAGAGGCTGAAAGATGTCAATTAGATTATGAAACAGATAATTTACATGTAATTTTTGACTCTAATATTAATTCATATTATAGTCATTTGAGTTTATTATCGTTTTAAGTTATTCACAGTCTGGAGCATTTCGTCACTGGTAGTAATAACTTTGGAGTTGGCATCATAAGCACGCTGACCGGTAATAAGATCGGTCAGTTCAACGACCAGTTCGACATTGCTCAGCTCTACAAAGCCCTGACGCAGCGAACCGAGTCCGTCAATACCCGGTGTACCGTCAACCGGCTGACCGGAGCTGTCGGTTTCTAAAAAAAGGTTGTCCCCCATTCCGTGTAAACCGGCAGGGTTGATAAAGTTTGTTAAATTCACCTGTCCTATCTGTGTTGCCTGTGCCTGTCCGGGTTGAATTACCGTAACAATACCGTCGGTGCCGATGGAGATATCGGTAGCATCTTCGGGAATCACAATTTCAGGAATAAGTTTGTAGCCGTCACTGTTCACCATAGCACCGTTGGCATCACGTTTAAATGCGCCGTTTTTACTATACACTTCGGTACCGTCAGGAAGTTCAAGTTTAAAAAAGCCGCTACCGATAATGGCAAGGTCCAGATTGTTGTTGGTCTCTTTGAGTGAACCTTCCGTAAAAATTTTTCCAATGGCTGTAGAACGAACCCCCAAGCCTACTTCAATGCCTGTCGGTGATTTTGTTGTATCACTTGTAGCGGTACCCGCATATTCCATGACGCGGTACATCAAATCGGAAAATTCGGCACGCGACTGCTTAAAACCGATGGTGTTGACATTGGCAATATTATTGGCGGTTGTGTCAATTTGCGTCTGCATCGCCATCATGCCCGTAGCGCTGGTATAGAGTGATTGCATCATCTGTTTATCCTTTTATCGTCGTGTAACCGCTAGTTTCTCAATAGCGTCACGGTTCATATCATTCATTTGGGAGTCCATGACCTTTTGATACATACCGACCAGACGGTTTGCCTCAATCATGGCAACCATCTCCGTCACAGGGTTGACATTGCTTTTTTCCAGGTAGCCTTGCAAAACACTACCGCTCTCATCAATCGGCTTCAACAGATCGGCACTATCGGGAATATAAAGCCCGCTTCCTTCTTGTTGCAGGTACTTTATGGTCTCAACGCGTGTAACAAAAAGCTTGCTCCCTTCAATACGTTGCGTAGATCCCGGAACCAAATTGTAAAACTGTCCGTTTTTATCAACTTCAATAGTCGTATCTTCGGCATTAAAACGAATGGTTGCATCAGGGTCGTTTTGGTAGTTTTGCGGCAGCACTTTGTAGCCCTCTTTGGTGACGAGTACTCCGGCATCATTGAGGGAAAAAGAGCCGTCACGCGTTAAGCGCAGACCTTGAGGCGTCTCAACCGCAAAAAAAAGACCTTCGTCTGAGAGTGCTATATCAAAACGATTGCCGGTTTTTTCTAAAGATCCCAATGAGTGGTCTGTATAAGACTCTACAATATGAGGCACTTTACTCATGGCTCTGTTAATATAAGAAGCGCCTTCAAATGTCTGATTTTTAATGGGAAGTCTGTCGCGAGCCTCCTTGTAAAGTCGCGCAAAATCTCCGGTAATTAAGGACTCTTTTTTAAATCCTGTTGTATTTACATTGGCAAGATTGTTGGCAATGGTATCGAGACGATTAAATTGCGTTACCATACCGGCTGCCGATGCATAAAAACCCGTCTGCATTAGGGTACTCCATAAAGTGTTTGATGACCTGAAGCAAAGAGTGTTCCACATTGTATTGTAGCAACTCGTAAAACACGTTTAAGTAACTTTTGGGTATAATCCCCCTAACTTTAAAAATACACACTCACCACACAGGGAGCTCTTTGCATGACAGCTAAAGAACTAAACAACCTTTTAGAGACAACCTTTGCAGAACATAAAAGCGATCACTGTATTACCTACGAGTCTCTTACTCAACTTTTTGAAAAACAGCCCACCGCCGCACAAGCAAAAAATATTTTAAAGCTTGCTAAAAAATACAATAAATGTCTGTATACGTCATCGGAGCATGCAAAATTTCTTAATGACAAAGAGGCCACCGAACGTCGTGATGCCCAACGAAAACTCCTTGAAGACACTGACGGAGAAGATTTTGACATATTAAAAAAACATGAGCTTCTGGAGTGGTCGCGCTCGGATTCTCCGGTTCGAATGTATCTGCGTGAAATGGGGCAAATCCCCCTGTTAACCAAAGAAGAAGAGATCGAAATTTCCAAAAAGATCGAGGGCGGCGAGAGCATCATTATTGATGCTATCTGTTCCGTTCCCTATCTGATTACCTTTATTTTAGACTATCGTGACCCGCTCATTAACCGTGAACGACGCGTTAAAGAACTTTTTAAAAGCTTTGAAGATGATGACAAAGAGTCTGATGACAAAGAGTCTGATGAGACCATGTCGGCAGAGAGTGAAGAACGTGCGCTTACCGCAAAAGACAAGAAGCGTGTCGAAAAAGTTTTAGAGAGCTTTAAAGCGCTGGAAAAAGCAAAAAAGGACTGGATTAAAAGCGTCGAAAAAATGAACCTTAACCTTGAAACTACCGAGTTAAGCAATGAAGTCGTACACTATTTTTTAACCGTCAGCTTTAAAAAGAAAATTCTAAAAGAAAAACTTCTCGATTTAGGTCCAACGTCAAAACTTATTAATGAGCTGGTCCGTTCTATGGAGACTGTTCTCAAAAGCGACGAAGGTTTTGACAAAGAACTCAAACGTCTTGAGTACAAACTACCGCTTTTTAATGACACGTTGCGAAGCAATCACCAAAAAATAATTGACAATATCTGCAATCTCAACAAAGAAGATATTGCCAGTCGTGTTCCCGAAGCAACCATGGTCAGTACCTACATGGAGATTAAAAAACTCATTCAGACCAAAGAGGCCTCTAAGGGAAGTTTTGACATGGATCCTGAGAAGTTAGCTGAAATTTTAGAGCAGATCAAACGTGGTAAAGCAATTTCGGAAATTTCCAAAACAAAAATGGCAAAAAGCAATTTGCGTTTAGTCGTCTCCATCGCCAAGCGCTACACAAACCGCGGCTTACCGTTTCTTGACCTGATTCAAGAAGGCAATATCGGTCTTATGAAGGCGGTTGATAAATTTGAGTACCAAAAAGGCTATAAGTTTTCAACCTATGCAACCTGGTGGATTCGACAGGCTATTTCACGTGCTATTGCCGATCAGGCACGTACTATCCGCATTCCGATTCATATGATTGAGACCATTAACCGTATTAATAAGATTATGCGAAAATATTTACAAGAACACGGCAAAGAGCCCGATGTCGATACGATTGCTCAAGAGGTGGGACTCTCAGTGGAAAAAGTGAAAAATGTAATTAAAATCACGAAAGAACCTATTTCGCTTGAAGCGCCTATCGGTAACGAAGAGGATGGTCGTTTTGGTGACTTCATTGAAGACAAAACATCACTTTCGCCTTCAGATGCCGTTTTAAAAGATGACCTAAAAGGTCAAATTGAAGGCGTGCTCGAGCAACTCAACGAGCGTGAAAAAGCCGTGATTAAAATGCGTTTTGGCATTATGGATGACGAGAGTGACCGTACTCTTGAAGAGATTGGTAAAGAACTCAGCGTCACACGTGAGCGTGTACGCCAGATTGAGTCCAGTGCCATCAAGAAGCTTAAGCACCCAAAAGTGGGACGCAAGCTAAAAAACTACATTGAAGAATAATGACTTTTGAGCAGCAGTGGATCGAAAATGATTTCAACCCGTTTATCTTATTCGATTCCGGCGGCAAAATTCTCTCTCTCAATACGGAGGCACAGTATCTTTTAGGTGCGACTACCAAAGAGACCATTTTTGAACTCGCTACAGCATACGCCGCTCCAACATTCGGATTTAAAACAACGTTTCTTGATTTGGAATATGACAAGTATAAATTTTTCGGCATTAATGTCGGCTATATCAATGATAATGAGATCGGAATTTCACTCTACCGCATTCCCTGTTTCAAATTTCAAAAAAACAAGCCCAGCGGGAGTTTGGTCAATATATATACACTGATAGACTTGTGTATCAGCAGCCACTCTATTGGGTCAAGTACCGAATTTATTAAAGACATTGACCCCAGTATTCCTGAAATTCGTCTCTACGAAAAGCTCTTTATTAAGCTGCTCAACAAGATCTATGCCGCACTCAAACATAACTCCCGTGTAATTACGAAGCTTTACTTGTGCATTGGTGAACATATCCGCTTTGACAAGCAGAAGTACTCCATATTTTCCATTGAGATTCTTGCTAAAGAGATGGATATGAATTTAGAACACGACATTATTAAACTGGCTGAAGAGAACAATCTCTTTGCCGAAGTAAAAACAACGGGTGTCAAAGTCAATATTCCTATGATTTTTGAATAAACTGTTTGCCTATAAAATAGCCACCGACAATACCCAGCCCCAAACCGCTTAAGTAAGGAAGCAGTAAAAGCAGCCGGTTATTGTTGAGTGCTATAAATCCAAGTACTAAAAAGAGATACGGCACGATTCGGTACCATGAAACAAGTGCGCTCGAACCTGCTTTGAAGTTTTTAAATGTCTGGGGCTTAATACGTTTTTTCTCTTCTTTTATAATCTCTTTAAGCGCTTTGGTGTCATCATATGCAATCGGGTCACTGTAAAGATCATAGGGATCATCGATGCTCTCTACCACGTCATCTGACAGTGGTGTTTCACCGGAATTAACACGCCGTTTGACCAGTTTGGCATAGCTGTACATGGAACCTAAAATAATTGACAATGCACTCAGAAAAGCAATTTCAACATTAAGAAAAAAGGGAAAGGAGACAAACAGCAGTAACGCTATGGCTGCTTGCATCACGGTAAAAAGTTTAATAGAGGCGGTCATCATCCTCATCTTCATCATCAAGTTGTTTTTTTATCTTGTAGCGTGGATCTTGTGAGAGTTTTTCAAACTCCTTGTATTGTTTAGAGTAGGCTTTAAAAACATTGAGTCCTGCTGCAGCAATACCGATAAACACGCCAACCCATAAGAGCCAGTCGATCTCAAAAAGTTTTTTAAGTCCCAATCCGATGGCCACACCGATAAGGACAGCAACAACTATGGAGATACCCAATGAGAGCGACTCAGCACCTTCAATAACGGGTTTGAGTCGCTGTTTCTGCTCCTCTTCTTGCGGCGGTTTTTGCGCTTCACTCATGCGATACGCTCAAAAACCCGTTTCGATGCCTCTATAGTCTCTTCAATCATGGTATCGGTAATGGCACTACAGATAAAGCCGGTCTCAAATTGAGAGCAGGCAAAATAGAAACCTTCCTCAAGCATTCCTGCATGAAAAGCGGCAAACATCTCCAAGTCACTTGCGGCAGCATCACTAAAGTTATGTACCGGTGTCGTGTTAAAAAAGAAACCGAACATAGAACCTCTGACATCAGTTTGCAATACAATACCCTGCTCCATAGCAGCAGCCTTCATCCCTTCAACCAATCGGGTGGCACGCTTCTGTAAAACTGAAAAGAGCTTGCTGTGTTGTTTGAGTTTTTGCAGTGCAGCCAGTCCTGCCGCCATGGCCACGGGATTTCCGCTCAATGTACCGGCTTGGTACACCGGACCTTCGGGTGAGAGCTGCTGCATAATTTCCAGTCTTCCTCCAAAGGCGCCTACGGGCATGCCGCCGCCGATAACTTTGCCTAGCGTTACCAAATCAGGAGTAGTTCCCGTGATGCTCTCTGCACCGTATAATGTGGCACGAAAGCCGCTCATCACTTCATCGAAAATAAGCAATGCGCCATGCGCATCACAGAGCTCTCGCAACTGAGCCAAGAACTCTTTATGTGCCGGTACAAGCCCCATATTTCCGGCAATAGGCTCTATAATAACACAGGCAATATCATGACTCTGCTCAAAACATTTTTTGACACTTTCAATATCGTTGTATGTGGCAAGCAGTGTATGCTTTGTAAAGTCTGCCGGCACTCCGGGAGAACTCGGATTACCAAACGTTGCGGCACCCGATCCTGCTTGAACGAGCAGCGAATCGCTGTGTCCATGGTAGCATCCCTCAAATTTTATGATGTCATCACGACCGGTGTAGCCACGCGCTAAACGAATAGCACTCATCACCGCTTCGGTACCGCTGCTGACAAAACGCACCTTGTCAATAGAGTTGTAAATGGAAACTACCTCGTGTGCCAACTTTGTCTCGGCAAGCGTCGGTGCACCAAAACTCAAGCCATGTTTGACCGCGTCAATAACGGCAGCTTCAATGCTTTCGTCTTTATGTCCAAAAATAAGCGGTCCCCAGCTCTGGACATAATCAACATACCGGTTATTGTCAATATCTATGAGGTAGGCACCTTCTCCCTCTTTAATAAAACGCGGCGTCCCGCCGACACTGGCGAAAGCACGTACCGGAGAGTTAACACCGCCGGGTATGAGTTGTGATGCCGCCTCAAAGGCAGACAGTGATTTTGTAATATTCATATTTAATCCACTCTAATTTTTTAGCGATTATAGCGAATTGTTCATTATATAAATGTATAATTTTTTATATATGAAACGTTCGCTCAGTGCTTTATTTCTCGCCATCATTGTACATGTAGTGTTACTACTGCTTTTTATTACCCTGCTCTTTTTGCTTCCTTCGGCACCTAAAACACTACCGCAAAAAGAGAAACGCATCAAAGTGTCACTCAAAGAGCGTCCTCAGGTCAAACATGATGCCCTTGTTAAGAACAACAAACCTGTCGTTAAGGCACCTGCACTTCCCAAAGGAAAGCAGCTTAAGAAGCTTATTGAAAAACCGCTTATCCCTGTCAGCAACACTCTAACCAAGCCCGCAAAACGTCCCGAAACACCGCCTGAAAAAGTCGTTTCAAAACCGCCGAAACCAAAACCGCTACCCTCGATTAAACCCTATATTACGGTACCGGAAAAATCGGATATTGCACCACCGAAGCCTTCAAGTTTGTACGATGTACTCTCCACACCCTCCATAACGCCGAAACCTAAAAAGAGTGTATCGCAACAGCATTACAGTCGCATCAACCAGGATATTCAAGAACTCTACGGCGATACGTTTGCCAAACTGAGCAAAGGAGAACAAAAATATATTCTTGATAATCAGGAAATCATGCGGCGTATTACCCAAAAAGTACTCAACCGTGTCGGCAGCGTCAATCTAAAAAATAATTTACATGTAAATGCCGGCAATGTTGTCGAGTTCTATCTCTACCCCAACGGAGATATCAGCAATATACGCTTGATCCAAAAAAGCGGTTACTACATTTTAGACCGAACCACCCAAGAGACCATTGAGTATGCTTACGCCAAGTATCCACGGCCGGAACAAAAGACACTCATTCGCTACAAAGTCGGCTACTATTTGAGAAGATACTAAAATATGGACTTTTTTCAAACACTTCAAACCCTTCTGCTTGCGTCCACACCTCATGAAAAAATCAAAGGTTTCAACGCATTTTATACTTACTACTGCAACAGCAACGAAACAGTACGGCATTCGCATAAGCAACCCATCCGATTTACAGCACCTTCATATGCGTCGTATTGTCATATGGTACCGCCACAACAGGTACCGCGACGCAAAAACCTTCAAAGTACCGAAGGACAAATTGCACTGGTGCATGCTGTTGCGCATATTGAATACAGCGCTATTGATTTAGCCCTTGATGCCGCCTACAGATTTCAGAACCTGCCACAACGTTTTTATGACGACTGGCTTGAAGTAGCAGATGAGGAAATCCGCCACTTTCAAATGTTGGAGACCATTTTGCATGATCTTGGCAGCTACTACGGCGATCTTAGCGTTCACAATGCACTCTTTGAAGCACAAGAACGCACGGCACACTCTCTGTTACACCGTATGGCAGTCGTACCACGCTATTTAGAAGCCAACGGTCTGGATGCAACCCCGCAGATTATTGAAAAACTGCAACGTCTTCCCCGGCATGATCGGCTCACACAGATTATAGAGGCACTGCGAGTTATTGTCGATGAGGAGATTGATCATGTCCGTAAGGGTGACTACTGGTTTGGTTATGCTTGTACACTTGAAGAGGTTAGCAAAGCGTGTTACTTCGATATTGTCAAGCTCTATTATCCCAATACATTTCAAAAGCCTCGACATATTAATGTCAACGGACGCAAAGCTTCGGGATTTACATGTAACGAACTTAAGCAATTGACACAGCGACATATATGCGACTAACACCGTGTTAACTTTCTACACCTTCCAGAGCACTTTTTACGTGTTTAAATATTATTTGTTTTTAAAAATGACCCCATAAGAAAAATTTTCCTATAATTGTAAAGAATCTAAAAAAGAAGGAGATTTTCCTCATGAACGCTACCGTCAAAAAAGCGATGCTTTTGGTGAATCTGTTGGCATTTACCGCAATTGTCCCGCTCTATGCACAGATCAACACTGCTTCGGCGTCACCGACCTATGCATCGGGTGAAGTTCTTGTGAGCTTTAGCAATCGCTATGCTGCCAGCAGTACAGAGACTGCCAATGCACTCAATGCCGTGCTGGGAAAAAATCAATACACACAAGAAACATTTAATCATTTAAGTTCGGCGGTCATCCGCTCTAATACCTATACCACCCCAGAGCTTCTGGAAAAATTTGCTTCGATTAACTCGGTGCGCGCCGTAGCACCAAATTATATTAACCGTTTTGCAAATGATCGAAACGACACCTACTATAATGACCTTTGGGCACTACAAAATACGGGACAGGCCGCCGGAACACCCGATGCTGACATTGATGCCGATGAGGCATGGAAGCTTGAAGAAGGTTCACGTGACGTTGTTGTTGCCGTCATTGACTCGGGAATCGATTATACTCACGAAGATCTGCGAGAAAATATGTGGGACGGTACGGCTTTTGGACTGAAATATCATGGATATGATTTTGCATCTGATGCCGCCGGAGGTAATGATGACGACCCAATGCCGGTACTTCCCCACGGAACACATATTGCCGGAACGCTTGGTGCCGTTGCCAATAACATCGGCGTCGTCGGTGTTGCTCCAAAAGTCTCGCTGATGGCACTCAAAGTCTTTCGAGATGACGGTAATGCCTTTGACAGTGACATTCTTGAGGCCCTCAATTTTGTCTCCCAAAAAGTTGACGCCGGCGTCAATATTGTTGCCGTTAATGCCAGCTATACCAGTACCGGACGCAGTGATGTCATCCGCAATGTTATTGAAGAATTAGGCAACAAAGGGGTACTGTTTTGTGCTGCAGCCGGTAATGATACCAGCGATAATGATCGCATAGCCCGCTATCCCGCCGGCTACAATTTAGATAATATCATCTCCGTAACGGCGACTGACAGAAATGACCGATTGGCATACTTTTCAAATTACGGTACAACGAGTGTCGATATTGCAGCTCCGGGTTTAAATATTGTCAGTACCGTTCCGCATAACAGCTACGATATCAGTAGCGGTACCTCAATGGCGGTACCCCTTGTAGCAGGCAGTATTGCCCTGTTGGCGGCATACGATGCCAACAGTACTGCGACACAGCGGAAGCGCTCGCTGCTTAACTCCGTAGACTCCCTTGCGTCACTACAGAATAAAGTGAGCAGTGGCGGTCGGCTCAATGTCCACCGCGCGCTTTTAAATCTTAAGAAAAGTGCTGATGTCACGACATGGGCAACCGGTGTTTACGGCAACTTTGAAGACCGTCGTCAACTGCTCTCTATCCCCGGTGCCAAGAGTTTACGTGTAACAATTACCGGTGAAACAGAGCCGTTTTATGACTTTATCTACATTTATGATGAAGCGGGCAATCAATTGATGCAGCTCGACGGAAGCATTAATAAAAGTATTATTGTCAAAGGGTCTTCTGTAACGGCACGACTCGTTAGTGACAACTCGCAAAGTGCATCGGGTGTTACCGTGCGTATTGAAGCAGTAGAACATACTGCCGATACAAAGAATATCACAAGTTGGTCAACAGGGCCGTTTTCCAGCAATGAAAAGCGAAGCAAAAACCTTTTTATCCACGGAGCTAAAAAACTGGAGGTGACTGTCAGCGGATCCACCGAAGCGGGGCATGACTATCTCTATCTTTACGATCAAAACGGTACGCAGTTGGCACGGCTTGACGGTGACATCAACACTACAATAACCGTAGAAGGAGCGTCTGTTACCGCACGGCTTACAAGCGATGTTTCCGTTACGTCTACCGGTGTTACCATCAGCATTAAGGCTATTGCCGGCAAAGGAGACGTCACCGCATGGTCAACCGGAACATACCAAAATGATGAGGATCGCTCTCAAAAACTCTCCATAAGCGGTGCAACCCGCCTGAAGGTTGTTGTTACGGGAGAGACGGAACTGTATTACGACCACTTTTTTATTTACGACGGGCATAACAATCCGGTTGCGCAACTTAACGGCATCATTAATAAAACGTTTATTGTGCAAGGTGACTCCATACGCGCACGGATTCTCAGTGACCATTACGATACCGCATCGGGTGTCACTGTAAGTATTAGCTCATTGTAATTACATGTAAATACGTGTTCTTACGGTTTTTCAGTTATGCTATGTTGTCGAAAGGGATCACGAAGGTCTTTCACATAAATAAGATTGATCCCCTGCCCTGTCTCTTTAACATCCACGTCAAGGCGTAGCCAGCGGTTTAATTTGTACTGCATAACGGCACTGAACTTGGCGTCGTTTTTCAATAATATACGCAACTTTTCACTCACCTGAGTCCCCACTTCAAAACCCAATGCGCCACTCTCACTGCTTAGTATATTTAACGTATCAACATGAATACCGGTGGTATCGCCAATCATTTTTTTCAACCCCATCCCTAAAATGAGATTGGCGGCGCTGGCACCACTCAACTCCTCACCGCCCTCAAATGCCGAGTTTGCCGGCGTACCAAAAATGAGATAGCTCATAATATCATTTTGGCTCATAGAGGGTGTCGCACTAAAAAGAACAACCGGATCTTCCATGGTGTTGGTCACATAGATATGAATTTTTTTATAATCGATTTCGCGTAAAATATTGAGATCCAAATAGGGATTAATCGGTGTATCGCCACCAAAATAGACTTTACTCTGACTGATCTCATAACGTTTGTCGCTTAAGCGAGCTTCTCCGCTTTCAATGGTTGCCATACCCAGTATAACCAATGCCCCGTTGGGTTCTTTCCATAACGTAATATCAGGAACTATCGTTGCATGAATATCGTGTGCATTGTAACGCAGTGGATGTTCTGCCGTTATGTGTACATTGATAAAAAGGTCTGAGCTTTGCGGCTCGCGTACATCTTGAATAATAATAATATCATCATCACGCATAAGGTAACTCTTGCTCGGATAGTAGGTGACCTCTCCTTCTAGAACGTTGACGCTGCCCTCCACGCTCAAATTTCCTGCTCCATCAGAGAGCAAAGCAATGTCTACGGCAGCGCGCAGATCTCCTTCGGGACCTTTATAGTGAAATGCTTTGCCGTAAAGGCGCATGTCCATATGACCGCTTTGGCTCTCATACAGACCGGTGAGCTGTAGCGTATCGTAGATCCACAATCTGTCTACATGTAAATTATGTGCTGCGTCGAGAAAAAATTTGGAATCACGGTTGGCATACACGCGGTGACCCAAAAGGCTCACATTGTACTCATCAAGTGTAATATAGCGGTTAAACAGACGTACTTTCATCGTGGAGTTGTGCCCAAAGTTAATGGTTTGCGAATCTTGCTGTGCGACATACCATGGAATCTTAAGCTCACTTTCAACGCTTATATCATCATCAATGGTTACCGTCGTGCGTGCATCGAGTTCAGCATCGTAATACTCAAATTTATTATAATGCAGCGGCCTAATGGAGTTAATCAGCTCATAAAGTGATGCAATATGGTTATTTACATGTAAAACCGTACGTGTCGTGTGATGTACCCCTTCAATATCGAAACGGCTGCTTTTGTAGCTTCCCCAGCCATTAAGACGCTCGGCACGCTTAAAAAGTGTGACATAGACCTCATGAGAGCGTAAGGCCAGCATCCCTTCATCGGCACGGTTATAGTGAGCAACAAAACTGATGGGAAAAATATTGTGTGTGCTGATACCGTTCCATTCTGCTGCATGATGGTCTGCATCAATACGCCCCTGTGCCAATAATTGGGCACCGTCGTACTCAAAAGTGCTTTGAAGCATGCCTGTGTGATCCCCCAACGTCACTGTGCCGTGTGCTGTTACGGTTGTATTGATGCTTATATTGGCATCTATAGAGGCATTGATATCACGATGCTGCAGCAGTGGCGGCAGGGAATCGATAAAATCGCCTGAAACCTCTGTTGCTTGAGCATGAAGCACAAATGTTTGCATGTCGCTACTGCTTACGGTTGTGTGAAGCGCTTGCGTGTCTGAGTGTAGTTCAGCGTAAAGGCTACCCTCAGATGTCAATGCTATTGTCGCGTTATAATCCCTTTCCGGCAGTGTGTAGGGTGTCTGATCTACATGTATTGCCATGGTAGATGTTAGATTCCCGTCGAAATCGATACGGAGCTGTTGCGCAACACTTATAGCGGTCTCTTTATGACGCAAGAGATAACTGCCGTCTACATCGATGTATGGATTACTATAGTTATAATCAACATTCACAGCGGCATTGTAAATCGAGATGTTTCCTTCACCGTATTGAAGGTGTGGTATAGTAGCAGTAGCCTGCAGTCGGGTTGATGAAGCATGTAAAATATTAAGGTTATAGTACAGCGGAATGGTCTGAAACGCTTCTAAATAGGGTTGAAAATAGCTTTTGTCTAATCTCGTACTGCTTGTACCGCTAAAGACGTTATGTTCCATACTGCCTTGCAGTACCGCTGTTGCATAGCGGGTGGCAATGGTGGCATCAATATGCTCTGTATCGACAATACCGTTGTTGTAACGACTGTTTTTAAAGCTACCCTCAATACCTATTGTCTTACTGCCACTTATCAGGGTAATGTCTTGCAGCACCAGATGCTTTAAGGTAATTGAAGGCAGTGTCAAGGTGTTCGCATTATGTTCGTTTTGCTGTGGTAGCGCATTCAGATCAATCACGGCGTTACGTAAGCGTAACACATCAACATTGAGGCCGTGGCGCCACAGATGCCATAAATCGAAATTGAGTTCTGCTTCTTGGGCTTTAAAAAGATGTTTATAGCTGACATCGTCAATACGAAATCCGCTATAGAGTGTTCCTGAGAGTTTGCTGTAGCGGATGTCGCTGTCGTGGAGCGCATAATGCGCTATTGCAGGTAGAACCAAGGGATGAAAAAGCAACACCACAACAGCAAGCATTACGAGAATAAGAAGAACAAGAAGCGTACGGATCTCTAAGTATATATCGCGGATCAAAACAGTTCACCAATATGAAAATGTACGGCATACTGATTGGTATCTGCCGTATCAATGCCAAAATCCAAAGCAATGGGACCAATAGGAGTGCTATAACGCAACCCCGCACCGACGCTGACATAAGTATTGTCATAGTTACTGCCCGTACTGTTGCCGATTAAGGTGGTATCACTAAAGAGAACGCCCCGAAAATTACCACTGATAGGAAAACGATATTCTACGGTTCCTTCAGCCACACGAGAAAATCCGACAGGGTTATTATTAATATTTTTAGGGCCGAGCATGCGGTAGCTGTATGCCCGATTGCTGTTCATACCACCGGCATAAAACCGGTAGGAAGCGGGTACAGCACCGTCAAAGACCTTAATAGAACCGTATTTGGCACGAAAAGCAAGAACAGAACTGCCCATATTGTGAATATAACCGCCGCTGAACTCATATTTTAAATAGGTTGCATCGGAGAGTAACGTATTGTGCGCTCCGGAGAGATCACTCTTAATAAAATAGCCGCGTGTCGGATCTAAAAACTTATCACGTACATCATAACGCCACCCTAATAGCAGTGAAAGCAGATAGAGATCACTGTTTTGAAAAGCAGCGACATCTTTAGAAGCATACGTGAGAGCATGATCGTATTTAATTCCCTCAAAAAAAGTATGTTCGCTGCGATATTGATTGAGATAGAGTGTTTCATAGGTACGGCGTTCTTTATAGCCTTCGAATCGTTCATCTACATAACCCACTTCAGCACCGAGAATATTACGATTGCGAAGCGGCATTGAAAACGTACCGGTAAGACTTTTTTTGACATCCGTATAACGCCCTTTGAGAGAGAGTGTTTTAAGATTTGAGAGAAAATTACGATGTTTCATTCCCATAGAAAACGCAAATCCTTCATCACTGCTAAAGCCCAAACCCATATTAAAACGAATCGGTCTGTCATGATCTTCAATACTGACATGTACCGGTACAATATTCTCATGACGTTCACTGACATCAATTAACACTTTGGCAATTCCCTCTTGGGCATAAAGTGCATCATAACTTTGACGTATCAGTTCAGTGGAGTAGCGCTCCCGTTCTTTAAATTTTAAAAAGGTTCGTACAATATCACTTTGAATTGTTTGAGGCGATGAGACACTGACTTTACCAAAGTAACATCGCTTGTTTGGAGTAATGCTGTAAAGAAGATACGCCGTGTTTTTTTCAATGTCCAGCCAACTTTTAGCATCGATTTTGGCATTACAAAACCCTTTGTTTACATAGAACTTCTTCAGTGCTTTTTTACTCTCTGCAAACTGTTGGGCATCGAAAAGCATCCCTTTTTTAAATGGAGTAATCGCATCGACATCAAGTGTTGAGATCGTCTCAATATTGGCAATAACAATGGGAGCATTTTCTTCAATGGTAATGGTGACATTCTTGTTATTTACCGTATTGGAGACTATATTGGTGTGGTAAAACCCTTTGGATTTATAAAACTCCTTCAAATATTCGACATACAGCGCCTGCATCTTAGGGTCAATACCGGGGGGATCTTTCCAAAACTCAAAAAAAAGCGGTACGTCTATATCTAAGGCTTCATAAAGATCGCTCGAGCTTAATACCTTGTTTCCTTGAAAATAGAGCGGTACGTTGTTGGCATGTAGCAGTGAGAAGAGTAAAAAAAGTAATAGTAAATATTTCACTACAATAGCCCACCGTAAATCTTTACGCTATTATAGTAGATTTCTACGAATGCTCTTTTAACAACCGATCAAAGTCGCTTGCACACAGCGGCTTGCTTTTAAAATACCCTTGATAATAGCTACAGCCTTGCGCTTTTAGGAATTCGAGTTGCTCTATCTGCTCAACGCCTTCAGCTAAAATCTGATACCCCATGGCACTGCCCATCGCTATAATGGCTTTAACAATAGCAACATCATCATTTTCATACGGAATATCATCAATAAAACTTTTATCTATTTTTAAAATATCAATGGGAAACCGTTTCAAATAACTGTAAGAGGAGTAGCCTGTTCCAAAGTCATCAATAGCAAGACGAATACCTTTGGCACGTAATGCATGTAACATGGTGACCACCTCTTCTTCACGACGCATCATGGCACTTTCTGTAAGTTCCAGAGTCAATTTATCTGCGTTAAAACCACTCTCTTTAAGGGCAAGATCTAAAAGTCTGGGAAGATCCTGATGATGTACCTGATGCGCAGAAACATTCACGGATACATGTAAATTGTAGCCCTGCTGCAACCATTGTTTCCCCTGCTTACACGCCTCAAAAAGTACCCATTTTCCTATTTCGCTGATCATTCCCGTCTCTTCAGCCAAAGGGATAAAACGATCCGGAGTAATCAGTCCGGATTTAGGGTCATTCCAACGCAACAGTGCTTCAACCCCGACAATGCGATTACTTTGCACATGTACCTGCGGCTGGTAGTAGAGTTCAAACTCTTGATTTTCAATAGCGTGGCGCAAACGGTTTTCACATTCGATACGTTCACGAGCCGTACTGGTCAGCTCATCGGTATAATACGAATAGGTGGAGCGTCCTTCACTTTTTGCTTTATACAGTGCTGTATCAGCAAACTGCAGTAGCTCTTGTGCATTATTACTGTGTTGCGGCGCAATGACAATGCCGACGCTCGATCGGATATGAACCTCGAGTTTATTAGAGAGACGATACGGCTTGGCAAGCACTGCCATCATCTCCTGGGCAACCTGTGCAGCATCTTCTCGCCGTGTAATATACTCAAGCACTATGGCAAACTCATCACCTCCCAACCGGGTGATAAGATCTCCTTTGCGAATGCGTTCGACAAAACGCTCCGACACCAACCGCAGTAACTCATCACCTATTGCATGTCCAAAACTGTCGTTTACATCTTTAAAGTGATCCAAATCAAATAGTAACAGAGCAATAGTTCGACCGTTTCTCATTGCCATATGAATCGATTTTTGCAGATGCGATAAAAGAAAAGAACGATTTGCCAAACCCGTGAGTGAGTCATAGTTTGCCAAACGCTCCAACTCCTCTTCATAAAGTTTTCGTTTGGTAATATCTTGTACCGTTCCTACTGCCGCTATGAGTTCCTGCTGGTCATTAAACTCCAGCTTGGCCCGTTCACGTACCCATTTAATAGCATCGTCAACTATAATGCGGTGATCAATTTTATATGGAGCACCCTGAAGTGCTGCCGTCCATGCACAATGTACCTGTTCGCGGTCATCCGGATGAACACTCTGTAAAAACCGTTCATAATCGATGGCTGTTCCAATTTCTATATTGAAAATACGATAGCACTCATCGGACCACTGCAACATCGCATTAGACGGGTTCAGGCTCCAACTTCCAATATGTGCCAGTGCCTGAGCTTCATTGAAATCATGATCAATACGACGCAATCTATTCTCATGCTGATGAAGTTCACTGATATCGCGAGCAATGCTCAAAACGCCAACAATCTTACCTTGATCGTCTCGCATGGGTGTTTTAATAATATGAAAAAGCCCTCGATAGCTTCCATCATGAAAAACAAAATGCTCTTTGTGCTGAAAGGAACTTTCTTGAAGTAAAACCTTTTGGTCTTGCTCTTGGTACGATGCAGCTGTCTGCCTGTCAATCAAGTCAAAATCGGTTTTACCTATAATATTGGACTCGTGAGTATTATAGAAACGTTCAAACATATTATTGCAAGCTAAATAGACTCCGTTAGTGTCTTTAAGCCATATAAGATCGGGAATCGTATTAATCACAGCGCTCAAAAGCTTTCTGTTCTCATCAATACAGCTATCGCGTTTAAGTGAGATACTATCCCTTTTGACACTTTGACCTAACGTGATATTTTGCATTAATTTACACCAAGTACGTTTATTTATTTCATATAATAACAAAATACAATTAAATAGAATCTTAAAAAAATCTATAAGAAAATACTCAAGTATCTTTTTATTTGATTTTCTTATGTATTATGAAAGACGGTTTTTATAGTTTTGGTAGCCGAAATTCTTAATAATATGCAGTTTCTTGTTGCGATCAATCAGAGCAATAGAGGGAAGTTGAATGCCGTTAAAAGTAGTATTCTTGACAAAAGTATAGTGGATTTGGTCTTCAAAAATAATGGTATCACCTCTGTGAAGAGGCGTGTCAAATGCATAGTCTCCCATAATATCGCCGGCGAGGCATGTATTGCCTGCCAGTCGGTAGGTATAGGGTTTCTCTCCCGGAAGTGCTGCTCCGCGAACATCGGCACGATAGGGCATAATTAATGTATCGGGCATATGGGCTTCAGCAGAACTGTCCAAGATGGCAATCTTCATGCCATTGTCAACAATATCCAATACCGTCGTGACCAGAAAGCCGGTTTGCCAACCGACAGCTTCACCCGGCTCGAGATAGACTTCGATGTTATGGTGACGGCTTTTAAAGTCGTTAATGACATGAATTAGCCGGTCAATATCATATCCTTTTTTGGTAATATGGTGTCCTCCTCCAAAATTCACATACTTCATTGAATCAAGAAAGGATCCGAATTTTTCCTCAAAGGCCTCTAAAACACGCTCAAGCGCTTGGACATCCGCTTCGCATAAGGCATGAAAATTGAGCCCGTCAAGATGATGCAGCAGTGTAGGGTCAAACTGTTTAATGGTTGTACCCAGACGACTAAACGCTGCACAAGGATTGTAAAGATCGGTCGGTGATGTGGAACATTCAGGGTTTATACGTAGGGAAACAGAAATATTGGGATTCACCGTTTTTACATGTAGCCCATAACGCTGCAATTGGGCGGGTGAATTAAAAACAATATGGCTGGAAATGGCAGCGATTGCATCAATCTCTTTTTCCTTAAATGCCGGAGAGTAGGTATGCACTTCACCTCCCATCTCTTCGTCTGCCAACATGGCCTCATGCAGACCGCTGGCAGCGCAGCCATGCAGATATTTGCGAATAAGCGGAAAAACGGCAGGCAGGGCAAACCCCTTGAGTGCGACAATAATTTTTGCACCGCTCTCTTTTTGTACGCGATCTAAAATCTTAAGATTACGCTCTAAGAGGCTCTCCTCACAGACATAACACGGTGTTGCTATACCATCAATATCTGATAACTCCATACCTGTTATCTCCCTAGCTTTTTTGGTGCGTCTGCTCTACAATGTCGGCAATTTCATGCTCAACTTTTTCGTTTATGTGTAAAGCATCTATAGTTCCTGCATCCGGATCATTAAAACATGCCACGTCAAACTGCTTTTCACTTTTGGCAATAATCACTGATACGGTTGCATCCCCTGAGACATTAACGGCAGTACGTACCATGTCAAGCAGGCGATCTACCCCTAAAATAAGCCCGATTCCTTCAAGCGGGAGTCCCACTTGCGTAAATACCATTGAGAGCATAATAAGCCCTACTCCCGGAACCCCTGCCGTCCCGATAGAGGCTAAAACGGACATTAGTATAACTGTCAAATAGCCTGCGATTCCCAAGTCAACCCCATAAGCATTCGCAATAAATACTGTTGCAACCCCTTGCATAATAGCGGTACCGTCCATATTGATGGTTGCACCGAAGGGTACGGTAAATGACGCAACGGAGTTTTTTACTCCCAGTCGATCCGTCACGGTTTTGAGTGTTACGGGAATGGTGGCATTGGAGCTGGAGGTACTAAATGCAAAAACCTGAACATTACGCAGTTTTTTCATAAGCATAACGGGGCTTAAGTTCGTAAAAACTTTAAAAAGCGTGCTTAACGTAACAAACAGATGAATCAACAGTGCGGCAATCAGCACGGCAACATACGAGGCAAGTTCTACCAACAGATCAAAGCCCAAGTCGGAGATGGCTTTGGCAATCAGAGCAAAAACAGCATACGGCGCAACACTCATGACAATATTCACCATATTCATCATGACCTCATTGATCAGCTCAATTAACTCAACGAGAGGTTTCGCTTTACTGCCGACCATCAAAATGGAAATGCCCACCAGGATGGAGAAGAAAATAATCTGAAGCATCTGTCCCGTCGCCATTGCGTTGACAATATTACCCGGAATAATATCAATCAGTACTTGCGAAAGCGGCGGTGCTTCAGCCGCACTGAACGTAGTTGCTGAGGTTAAGTTAGCCCCCTCGCCGATGCCAAATGACGATGCAAGTCCAATAGCAACGGCAATGGCAATGGCAGTCGTTAGCAAATAGAGTCCAAAAGACTTCATTCCGACGCGCCCCAGCGTTGAGACATCACCAATACCAAGTACACCGCTTAACAACGAGAAGATTACCAGCGGAACCACCAGCATCTTCAATGCGGTAATAAACATGACCCCCATAACATGAAAGAGACCGTGAACCACATACATACCAACGACGCTATCATCCCCGTTAAGCCCGCTACCGTTAATAGCAAGCCCGACAAGAATACCCAAAACCATTCCCAAAAGCACCTTGGTCGTTAGTGTCATTTTTTGCTTTTTTTCCATTCAAAACCCTTTTAAAAGTTCGTAATTATAGTATAATCCCTGTTGAATATTTGATATTTTACTTGGAATAAACAATGAAAAATTCTTATGATTTGCAAGAACTTACATTATCGGCATTACTTGAACGAAGCGTTTCTCTCTATAGTGAGCGTGAATGTGTCTGTTATGTTGACGGAGAAAAGATGACATACGCGCACGTTTATGAAAAAGTTCGTAATGTTATTAGACAATTGCAATCACTTGGCATTGGACCGGGCGATCATGTTGCGCTCTTAAGTGAAAATATGCCGCATTGGAGTGTTGCCTATTTTGCCATAACCACAATGGGGGCCGTAGCTGTACCGATTCTACCCGATTTTCATGCTTCAGAGGTACATCATATTCTTAAGGATTCTCGTTCAAAAGGTATTTTCGTATCTGAGAAATATCTCGATACGGTGCTGGAGCAAGAAGAAAACGGTCTGCTCTTTGCTATTGACATCAGCACCCTTTCCATGATTGAGGAACTCAACAAGCCCGATCTCGTCAGTGAAAAATTTGAACAGTTCAAAAAAAGTATGAATGAGCTTCGTGAAACGTTTCTTGTCAGCGATGCGGTATCGACACAATCGGATTCTGTCGGAGCTGCTGAAGACGATTTGGCCGTCTTGCTTTACACATCAGGAACCACAGGGCACTCCAAAGGCGTAATGCTCACGCATAAAAATCTCACTTCCAATGCCATGTCGACACGCTGTGTCATAAACACCCTGCCCGAAGATCGTTTTTTGTCAATTTTACCATTGGCACACACGCTCGAGTGTACCGTCGGCATGCTTGTACCTTTTTTGCACGGAAGCTCTGTCTATTATCTTAACAAAGTGCCCACACCGACCATTTTGCTCAAAGCAATGCAAGATGTACAACCTACCTATATGTTGAGTGTACCGCTGGTCATTGAAAAAATATGTAAAACCAAGGTATTTCCTAAATTTCAAAGTAATGTTATTGTCCGCAACCTTTATAAAATTCCGATGTTTCGAAAATTGATTCACCGATCTGCCGGTAAAAAACTGATTGAATCGTTCGGAGGGCAGATTCGATTTTTCGGTATTGGCGGTGCGCCGTTGTCCCCACTGGTTGAGCGGTTTCTTATTGAGGCGCGCTTCCCTTATGTTATAGGCTACGGACTTACCGAAACATCACCACTTCTGGCAGGAACACCTTCAGGAAAACCAAAACTAGGATCTACCGGTCCGGCCATGGACGGTGTCGAATTAAAGTTACACAACTACAATCCTCAAACCAAAGAAGGGGAAATTATTGCCAAAGGCCCCAATATTATGGTCGGCTACTACAAAGATCCGGAACGTACGGCTGAAGTTCTCAGTGAAGACGGCTGGTTTCATACCGGTGACTTGGGCTACTTTGACGATGAGGGGTATCTCTTTATTAGCGGACGCAGTAAAAATCTCATTATCGGCCCTAGCGGTGAAAATATCTACCCCGAACAGATCGAGGCCGTTATTAATGAAGATGAGTGTATTTCAGACTCTCTCGTTTTTGAGCAAGACGGTAAACTTGTGGCACGTATTCATCTCGATTATGAACGTATCGATGTCAAATTTTCGGCAAACAAACATGCTGACTCTGAGCTTCGTGAAGATATCGATGCCTACCTTGAAGAGTTACGGCTAACCACAAACAAAAAACTTGCTTCATTCAAAAAAATCTCAACTTTTATTGAGCACAGCGAACCTTTCGTCAAAACGCCAACTAAAAAAATAAAAAGGTATCTGTACACATCATGATAAATAAACTCCTTCTTCCCCTGCTTGTTATTGCCTTAAGTATGACACTGTATGCCTACTCTAACAAGAGCAACAGCCTCGATTCGCATGTTTCAACGCGAAATCTCTTGGCTATTAGCTGGCAAAATGCTTTTTGTCAAACCCATCAACACAAACGTGAGTGCCGCAATGTTAAAAAAACTGCTTTTTCAGCAACACACTTCACGCTGCACGGACTTTGGCCGCAGCCACGGAGTAATACCTACTGCAAACCGACCAAAAAACTCTGGCTCAACCCCACACTGTATAACGAACTCCTAACAGTCATGCCCGCAGCAAAAAGTGGACTGCATCAGCATGAATGGAAAAAACACGGTACCTGCTACAACACTACCCCTGAACGCTACTTTAGAGACTCTATGGATCTGCTGCAACAGATTAACAACTCCTATGTACGTGATTTTTTTGTCCGGAATATCGGCAAAAAAGTAACGCTTAAACAGGTACAGCTGGCTTTCGACAAAGCCTTTGGAAAAGGGAGCGGCAGAAAAGTAAAAATGCAGTGTAAGAGCGGCTATATTACGGAACTTCAGATCAATCTTGAAGGAGATGTCTCCAAAGCCAAAACATTGAGTGATCTGCTGAAAAATGCCCCTATGATACGCCATAGCTGCCAAAAAGGGCTTATTGATCGGGTGGGTTTTTAAATCAGTGCTTAAAGCGCATTGTACTGAATCGGCATCTTTTCAAGCAGTGCCGCAATTTTCAATACATCGGCTTTTTTAAGCTCATGATACGACTTGCTCATCTTAAAAATATGCACCACTTCCGTGACGGTAATCCCGTAAGGATCTTTTTTAGAAATGGTTAACTCACCTGCATCATTGGCTTTAACATATTCAAGATTTTTGCGACTGTGCTGAAAGTAGTACGCCAAGGTCAACTCTCCGGTATGCTCTTTGTCAATAGAGACCATTACCCGATCGGGAATTTTTTCCGGAGCCTTAGGGTAAAGCTTTCGAAATTCATCAACTTCCATATAGCCAATATATATTTTGGTAAAAAGATCAATAAAACGCGTCACATCGGGACGTTTTAAAAATTGCATATTGATAATATACTTGTTATGATTGCGCAGTCCCGTAAAAATCCATCCTAAAACATTGTAGTAACGAAACGGATGCGTTTTAAGCATTCGGGTTCCGACAATATTTTTAGCATGAATTTTTTTGAACGGCTTTCTACTGTGATTGTGCTCTAAAATCATTTTTTGATAATACCGTTGCGCAGAAAACGGTTTGGTAAGCCAGACAGTACAGTATGATGGAAGCTGTTTGACTCCGGTGGCCCCTTCATCGACAATAATGAGCGCTTTTATTGTGTATTCAGGAAACAGCACGTTGAGCAACGCTTTCTTTTTTCGTAAACGTTTTTTAAGATTTGAAACGGATTTTACAAGCGTCATTTCAACAAAATAGAGTTCTTTACCGGCACAAAAAAGGGCATCAAACTCTCCAATTTCTTTGCTTTTGGTACGGTAAACAATCTGCCCTTTTGAACTGATCGAAAGGGCGTTAGAGAGTGCTTTGGTGCGCGGTTTATGCGGCCCTTTAATAATAAACTCAGTAATTGCGGTATGTTGCAGTGCATGACGCAATAAAATTTCATACATCACATTTTCAAAAACCTCTCCCTCAAAAGAGCGGTAAGCGCTTAAAAAACGCGGATCATCTTTATCGATTCCCTCTTTTTCAAGACGGGCCAAATGCTTCGTGGCGTACTCATAGTAGAGTACGTTATCAGCAATATCACGCTCATCTATAGCTTTAATTTCAGGTGTGATTGCTAAAAAATCATTAGGTGTTTGCTGCTGTTTCATTAATGTTTCAATATCGTTCGTTTTTCAAATTATAGCTAAAAAATAACTATTTTTTACGGTTTTTAGTATTTTTACGATCATGTTCACCGGAAATCGACGACGGACCATCCCGCTTGGTACGTTTTTTTCGCTTGACAAGACCACGACGCTGCTTTTTACCAAAGGCACCTTGGGTACTTGCAGGCTTAGGTATCTGCTTTACTTCCGAGCTCTTTAAACTTTTTTCGTGAACACGGCGTTCATACCCATCTACATGTAATTGGGGAATTTTAAACTTAATGAGTTGCTCAACTGCCTTTAAATAATACTCCTCTTTAGCACTTACCAGTGAGAGTGCTTCACCATGACGCCCTGCTCTTCCTGTTCTGCCGATACGATGAACATAATCTTCACATACACTGGGCATATCATAGTTGACAACATAGTCTAATTGTTCAATATCAAGCCCGCGTGCGGCAATATCGGTACCGACAAGAACACGAACTTTTCCCTCACGAAAGGCATTGAGTGTACGTTTTCGTGCTCCGGCTTTATGCTCACCGTGGATTGCCAAGGTACTTAATCCGGCTTCGTTGAGATAAGCTGCCAATGTATCGGCGCCCTTTTTTGTTTTGACAAATACAAGAATTTTGTGCCAATTGTTAGCCCCAATAAGAAAAGCGAGCAACTCGCTCTTTTTCTCCTCATCGACCCGACAAAGCTGATGCGAAACCGCTTGAGGAATCTCTCCGACGCGGTTCATCTCAAATCGGAGTGGCTTATGCAAGACTTTTTCGCTAAGCATTTTAACTTTTCCCATCAATGTTGCGCTAAAAAGAAGCGTTTGACGTGATGATGGTAGAAGGTCAACAATACGGTAAACATCATTATGAAAGCCCATATCGAACATGCTGTCGGCTTCATCAATGACAAGATGCACAATATGGCCCAAGTTAATTTTTTTAAGCGTTACCATATCGAGCAGTCGTCCCAGTGTTGCAACGACAATATCGCACCCTGCGTCAAGCCGTCGCGTTTGCGGCTCGATTTTTGCACCGCCGTAAAGCAATACCGTATTTACATGTAAATGCTGCGCATAGGTGTTAATACTCTGACCTACTTGTAGTGTTAACTCCCGTGTAGGTGTCAATATGAGAACTTTAGGATGTCGAAATTTACTTTGAGAAGCCATGTTGCTTATGCGTTGCAACAGAGGCAACAGATAACTTGCTGTTTTTCCGCTTCCAGTTTGTGCCGTTACAAAAAGATCACGTCCTTGCAATAGAGCAGGAATCACTCTTTTTTGTACGTCAGTAGGCTCTTTATAGCCACTCTGCCTAACGGCTTCAAGCAGTTCATGACGCAATCCAAGAGTATGAAAAGACATGGCGTTTCTTACAGCTCTTGAATGTTCCAAGGCAACCCTTGGCGATTCATCTCTTCCATAAAAGGATCAGGATCAAACTCTTCCATATTAAACACACCTTTGGCAGACCATGTTTTGTCTATCATAAGTTTGGCACCTATCATTGCCGGAACACCGGTTGTGTACGAGACGGCCTGCGACTTGACTTCCTTATAGCATGTTTCATGATCACTCACCTGATAGATATAGATCTTTCGCGCCGCACCGTTTTTGATACCCTCGGCGACAATACCGATATTGGTTTTCCCTCTTGTTCGCGCTCCCAGTGATGCCGGATCGGGTAACAGTGTTTTTAAAAACTCTATGGGCACAATCTTTTTACCCTGATGTTCAACAGGCTCAATACCCAACATACCGACGTTTTCCAAAGCTTTCATATGCATCAGGTAGCTTTCGCCAAAGGTCATAAAAAAACGAATACGTTGTAAACCCTTAATGTGTTTTACAAGCGATTCCATCTCTTCATGATAGAGCAGATAACTCTCTTTGACTCCAATTTCAGGGTAATCCCACGGCATGTGAATTGCCATCGGTTCGGTCTCAATCCAGCGGCCTTTCTCCCAGTAACGTCCCTTGGCACTTACTTCGCGCAAATTAATTTCAGGGTTGAAATTGGTTGCAAAAGCATAGCCATGATCACCGGCATTACAATCTAAAATATCAATGGTATGGATCTCATCAAAGTAGTGTTTTTGCGCATAGGCACAAAAAACATTGGTAGCTCCGGGATCAAACCCGCTTCCTAACAGTGCCATAACTCCCGCTTTTTTGAAAGCATCATGTTTGGCCCACTGCTCTTTATATTCAAATTTCGCTTCGTCGGGATGTTCGTAGTTGGCGGTATCGATATAGTCGATTTTTGTTTCAATGCAGGCATCCATTATGGTTAAATCCTGATACGGCAATGCCACATTAATAAGAATTTCGGCACCTGTCCGGCGAATAAGCGCAACAACCTCTTCCGTATTGTCTGCATTGACACAGGCAATATCAACAGCACCTTCGGGAAGCTCTTTTTGAATGATCTCACATTTTTTCAAGGTACGTGACGCCAATATAATCTTACTAAAGGTTTGGGGATTTTGAACACACTTGTGTGCAACAACACGACCGACGCCACCTGCGCCGATAATCAAAACAACCGCCATAACTGCTCCTCGACAAATTTACATGTAATTATAGATTCTTTTTGCCCAAAACTTGCTGTATTGCATCGTTTTTATTACCGGTTTATCTAAAACATATTATAATCGTTCATATCAATACACAAGGAGATACCATGTCACAAGTTGTTAAAGTCATTGAAGTGTTGGCACAATCAGAAAAAAGCTGGGAAGATGCGGCCAACAAAGCCATTAAAAAAGCAAGTAAATCTATTGACAATATCAAGTCCATTCATATTGTCAATATGAATGCCAAAGTAGAGAACAATGCCATTGTAAAATACCGCATCAATGCAAAAATTTCATTTGTTATAGGCAAGAAGTAGTCCTACGCTTTTAGCTGTGATTAATACGCGCTCCTATATGATAATGTATCTGATGCATAAGGATGGTTATTATGGCGAGCATTACTCTAACGGACAATCGTAACGGAAAACGTTACGATTTCGAAATTCTACACCCAACCTTAGGACCGGATGTTATTGATATTCGGTCTTTGTACAAACAGACCGGTATGTTTACCTACGATCCCGGTTTCACGTCAACGGCAAGTTGCAGTTCACGCATTACCTATATTGACGGTGAAAAAGGGCAACTGCTTTATCGCGGTTATGACATTAGCGACCTTGCAACAAAAAAAAGCTATCTCGACGTCTGCTATCTGCTTTTAACGGGAGCACTGCCCACAACCACAGAACTTATTGAATTTGATCATGAATTACGCAAACGTTCTTTTGTTCACGAGGGCATTAAAGAGCTCTATAAATCATTTCCCGATAAAGCACATCCAATGGCAATGATGTCTTCGGCTGTCTCAGCACTTTCAACGTTTTACTTTGAACATTTGAACATTGCCAACAAAGAAGAGATGCAGGTTATGGCGCGACGTATTATTGCTAAAATCCCGACACTGGCCGCTTTTACGTACCGTCGCATGTATGGCATCCCGTTTATATATCCCGATATAGAACGCTCTTTTACCGAAAATTTCCTCTACATGATGCGTGCCTACCCTCATGCGGAACCGGAGATCTCTGAAGTAGAGATTCGAGCGCTCGACACGATTTTTACACTCCATGCCGAACATGAACAAAATGCTTCAACTTCAACGGTACGCAGTGTCGCTTCTACCGGTGCCCACCCCTATGCGGCACTTGCAGCAGGCATTAATGCCTTATGGGGACGCGCACACGGAGGTGCGAACGAGTCGGTTATTGCTCAGCTGAAATTTATCGGTTCGGTTGAAAATGTTGCTGCCTTTATTGAACGGGCAAAAGACCCCAATGACTCCTTTCGTCTCATGGGTTTTGGACATCGGGTCTATAAAAACTTCGACCCGCGAGCACGCATTCTTTCGGCACTGTTAAATGAACTTAAAGATGAACTCGGCGTCAATAACGACTTGCTTGAAATTGCTTACGCTATTGAAAAAATAGCGCTTGAAGATGACTATTTTGTCTCGCGAAACCTCTATCCGAATATCGATTTTTACTCCGGACTGATTTTAACGGCACTTAAAATTCCTCAAAGCATGTTTACCATTATTTTTGTTGTAGGCAGAACGGTAGGATGGGTAACGCAATGGATGGAACTGCAAGAAGACAGTGAAATGAAGATTGCTCGCCCGAGACAGCGCTATATAGGTCCGTTGCAGCAAAAGCTCTAGCCTTAGAAATAGCATGGTGCTATTTCATAAGGAGTTTGCTTAGAGTTTAATCCCTAGTGACTCAAGTGTCTCATAGGTGATACCGCCGGTTGCCAATGAATGCTTTCGCTGGTATTTTTCTAACATAGAGTATGTTGCTCTACCCAGTTTTCCATCAACCTTACCAACATTAAAGCCTTGCTTGTTAAGCGCTGCCTGAATCTTGGAAACCACATCTTCATTCATGTTGGTTTGACATAAAATACGTTGCCATTTTGTTGATGCTGACGTGACTTTTTCACGCTTTTTAACCGTTTTGTATTCCGCAGGTGTCGGTACTTTAAACTCTTTGGCTTCGGAAACGAGTTTTTTGACTTTCATCATTTTGTATTCCGCAGGAATAATAATCTCTTTCGTAGTCGCCGGAGTCTCTAAAACCGTTTTTGTAATGGTTTTTGTCACTGCAGGAGTCTCTTTTAAACAGATTTGCTGACCCGTCGGCTTAAGACCTTTTTCAACACGTAGACCAACCTCTTTCCATGTAAATACCGGCTCTGATTCCAAGACCGTTTTCGTAATTTTTTTAACAACTGCCGGTACTTTAATCTTATTGACCTTGGCTTCGGAAACCAGTTTTTTCACTTTGACGGTTTTGTATGTTGCCGGAATTTCTACCACTTTGGTGGTCGCCGGAGATTTCAACACGCTCTTTTTAATAGTTTTGTATTTTGCCGGAACGGTAACAAGACACATAATCTCACCGGTTGCACCATTGATTTTTTGTGCCGGATTGGAACCTTTTTTCCATACTTGCTTTTCGGCTTCAACAAGAATTTTTTCTTCTTTTGTCTCATAAACCGCTGGAATTTCAATGGTCTTTTTCGAAGCCGGTTTGACCTCGACTTTCTTTTCTACCCACTCATATTTTGCCGGGATTATTTCGATTTTTTCAGTTGCCTCTTTAACAACTTTCTCTTCTGTGACTTTTTTGTATTTTGCCGGCGTCATATACTCTTTGTAGCAGGTATTGGGAGTTGTACCGTTAATATCGATCCCTTTACTTTTTGCAACTGCAAGTAGATCCGGACTAACGGGAATTGCATGACGTTTTAAGCTGGACATCCACTGTCTGCTTGCCGGTTTGACTTCAACTTTTTCTATTACTTTTTTATAGGTAGCCGGAATAGGTTTGAGTTTTTTTCTCTCAGGAACTACCATGACCTTTTCACTAACCCATTTATACTTTGCCGGAACAATAGAGATTTTATCGGAAGCTTCCCTAACAAGAACCTTCTCTATTTTATCGACATACGTAGCAGGAACAACGACTTTGGCATAACATTCACCGGGCTTAGCATCCCCGGGTATAAGCGAAGCTGTTTCAGCTGATGCACAGGTAACCACTGCAAGAGCAGAGATAACAACGAGTGACAATTTTGTAATCATAAACTTTCCTTGAACGAATTGAACTTTAGACATATCATAGGCTGATATAACTTGTAAGAGTATTATAGCCATTACTAACAAAGTTATATCTTATTGCATACAATAAATCGAAATTTTCTGACCATATAGTAACCAACAAAAACTTTAAAGACTATTTTTTTCAACTAAAGTTGTACTCCATCCTTCATAAATACCATGTTCTTCCAGAGCAATATCAAATAACGCTTCGGTTATCGCATGAATGTGTGCGCTTTCTATGCTATGTGATTTTGTTAATGTAATGATATAACGTAGCTCTCTCGTATCGTCAATATACTCATTTTTACATGTAAACTGTAACTCTACAGCTTTTCTCAACGCGCGCTTTGCATTACTTTGTGTCGGAAAAAAAAGATAGTGCTCTACCTCTCGGGTGCAGCTGCTTTGATCACCGGCTTCTCGCAGTTGCATTATGACGTCATTGTTGTGAATTTGCAGCTGCTGCTTCATGTCCGGATAGAGTTCGTCAGCATAAAACTTCTGCTTTGCATCTTTATAGGAACCGATTTCATAAGGATACTGCTCTGCCAAGAGTGACGCAACAACGGGCTCAAACTTTTTGGCGCTTGGTGCATAAAAATAGAGCTCCAACCATGTGTCAACAATGCGAAATCCTGCAAATTCTGCATGTAAATGATGCAGCAGCTCTTCAGACAACATCTCTTTGAGCGGTGTTAATTGCTCTTTTTGTATTGTGCCACAGGGAATAAACAGCCACAATAAGGTCTGTAACATACGTGTATCAGACACAGTCTCAAGTTCCAGATTGACACCAACTTCAATGCGCTGCATCGTATCGTGAGTGTATGTATAATATGTCGATAGTTTTTGCATTTCTTCTCTTTGTAACTTAAAATATGCCATTGTGTCGTAACATGCTATAATAGCGCACCGATGAATGATATTTACACGCTGATACTTATTTATATTCTTTTAGAACTTTTTGAGACGCAATGGCAAAAAGCAGATACCCTTATGGGAATGTTGCTCAATATGTATCAACAATACCGTCGTCACATTATTTGGTTTCTGCTCTTGCATCCTACCTTTTATTTTACCATCTATTTAGCAATAGCTACCGATTTTAAGGCAGAAATTTTGCTGGTACTCTTCATCAAAACTGTTGACATCGCAACCAAAATTCTTTTAATGAGACAGCTCTTTGAAAAACAGGAAGTATCTGCCGAGCTCTCGCAGATGCTGCATGCTCCTCTGCACAAAGCTATGCCCTATATAGGACTTTTTCTCTACACCCCGTTCATTGTTATGGGGCTGCTCTAGTCTTTTTTCAGACTTGCGTTGATCTTTTCATAAATATCGAGAACTTCAGATTTTTTCTCAAAAAAACTGTTTTTATTCGCAATTAAATAGGTTGAAGACTCCATAATGGTCTCAACCACCTCCAATCCGTTTTGTTTCATGGTTGCTCCGGTTTCAACAATGTCAACAATCATATCGGCCAAACCTACCAGCGGTGCCAGTTCGATTGAGCCGTAAAGCTTAATGACATCGGCTGCAACAGCGCGTTCAGCAAAGTAGCGTTTGGTAATATTCACCATTTTTGTCGCCACTTTAATTTCAGGCTTGCTCAGATCAAGTGTTTCGCCTTTGCGCATTCCAATGGCTACTTTACAGCGACCGCGGCACAGGTCGAGCAGACGAATAACATCCAACCCCTGCTCTTCGAGTGTGTCTAATCCGACGACTCCAATATCTGCAGCCTGATGATAAACATAGGTTGCAACATCTTGATTGCGAACAAGCAAAAACCTAAAATCAGGTGTTTCAAGAATCAGTTTTCGATCATCAAAGACAAAAGCGGTTCCGAAAATTGTCTCAAATATCTCTAATGTTTCTTGGGCAATACGCCCCTTGGGAAGGGCTACGGTTAGCATGAAGCAATCCTTGATATCATCTGTTTCATTCCTTTAAAAATTAGCAGTTCATCGACGGTAGCACCCGCAAAGAGTCTATGAAGAAGCGCTGCATCACCGCCGGTAATTGTAATGGGCTTGCGGTGACGCATCACTTCACCGTAAAGCAGTCTTAAAAAACCGTAACTCATGGAGTCTTGGGTGTTTTTCGGCATTCTATCCAAATCAAGCTCAAAGTTAAATGAGTCATTCAGGCGCGAGGAGATATTGGCATAACTTAACTGCATCGCACGAATTCCAGGACAGATAAACCCTCCGCAATAGACTCCGTGATCCATCATATCGACGGTAATGGCACTACCGGCGTCTATAACAATACCGTGATCAACGGCTTCACACGCCATCACTCTGTCAATGCCCATACCCTCATAGTATTTTTCGGTATTCACACAGGGTTTAAGATTAATCCAGTTAGAGCGCTCCTGAAGCTTATGTTCTAATGTCGGATTGACATTAATATAGTAGACATTAGCATCAGGAATCACTTCATTAAAAGAGTCTACAGACTCTTTATAGGCACGCTTGCCGTCAAAAAAATGCAAGGAGGTATTTCCAATATCACACAGTATCAGAGGTAGCTGACTGCTAGTTAATGTCGACTCACGGATCATAAGCTCTCTCTTGAAAGGGGGTGACACCGAGTTACTGTCTGCATTAAATGAGCCGGCTGAAGATGGGTATAAATCTGTGTTGTCAACAGCGATACATGTCCCAACAACTCTTGAACCACACGCAAGTCGGCGCCACCTGTTATCAGCGCCGTTGCATACGAGTGACGCAGCACATGGGGCGAGACATTAAGATATTTTTTCGTTATTTTGTAAGCCGAAATACGACTTAATTTTTTTCCTCTGCTGTTAAGCCAAAGTGTACTGCTCTCATAAGGCGCAGCATTACGATATGTCTCAATAGCACACATCGCATCTTTGGCAACGGGAACATAACGCTCTTTATCACCTTTTCCGTGGCGAATACGGAGCCATGAATTTTCAAAATCGCTCTGTTCTATATTGAGACACTCACTAATGCGTGTCCCCGTGGCATACAAAAACAGCAGCAAAGCATAATCTCTTAAGTCGAGCCATTTTCGTAGCGTCATAGCATCCAGTGCCCGCATAATCTCATCATAAGAGAGATACTTCGGTAACGATGCGGGGAGCTTGGAAAGTTTAAATCTGGCAAACTCTTCAATAAAGTGCTGTTTGTGACAAAATGTAAAAAAAGCATTGAGCGTTGAGAGTTTTCTATTGAGCGTACGACGATTTTCAATTGTAGAAAGCGCTTGCAATACGGTATCGCTCTTCAATGAAATCAACGGTGTTGCTGTCAGCTCTTCAATCGACTTTAGATCACTTTCATATGCGGCAACAGAGTGTGCAGAGAGCGCTTTGGTCACGGTAATATATTCAATAAATGCTTCAAGCTCATTGGACATAAAATGTTATTGTAACTTTACAAACATACTGTTGACAAAAAAAGTTTTCTCAGCCGCATAGACCAAGCCCTCTTCCAGGTCAATATCATAAACTTTAAAATGTGACAAATCTTTGTCCAACGCAATGAGGTATCCCTCTTTTTCCAGTGCGTAGACAGCCTTGTCGGTAACAATTAAGCCTAAAAAATGTGCAAATTCAAATTTTTGAGAGGCTATTTTCTGCAAAGAAGGCGTTAAAGAGACAATGTCACCCTGCTTGGTACAGAGGTAGATAATATCATCTTTAAAAACCATATCGCGCACTTCGTAGGGTGCCCGCATCTCGTTAGCAACCAATGAAAATACTTTATACGGTGTTGCCGCAATCAAAGTATTCCCGGAAACATTAAAATGCACAATATTGTTAAAGTACGGCTCTGAACTGACAATCATAGAGCGAATCACTTTTTTGGTTTTGGCATTGACAATGACAATTTTACCGTCAAGGGTTAAAAACAGGACCAAATCTTTAAGAAAATAAGGATTGACAATTCTCAAATCTACGGCAACCGGTGCGTTTCCCTGTTCTTTAAAAAGAAGTTTTTTCGTTGCAATGGAATAAATTGCCATCTCATTATTGGCAAAAAGCACTGCCAATATATCATCGTTAACCGAGGCTGCAGCTACCGTTTTCTTAAGATCAAACGCTATGGGATCTTGCGTATTGGTCACAGAGTGCAGGCTGAGATTACCGTCACTTGTACTGGAAATTATCCAATCTCTATTTTGAGAAATAAACCGATGCTTTGGCGTTAGTGTCAGTTCTAAAAACGCATTGGAGGTCATGATTTTACCGTTATCAAGCACCGCACCGTCTGATGTCACATCGACAATCTTGGCATATAGCGGCCCTTTCATATTCCATGTTCCTGCCGTATCCTGTGGAACATAATACTCTTTAGAACTGCAACCTCCCAATAACAGCACCACAGCTGCTGCAGCCAAAAAGCCCGCTTGTTTTATCACCTATTTCACTCCATAATGCATTAAAGATTTTGCAACCTTGTACAACGGTGACTCCGGAGAAATAAGCGAGAGTTTTTGATGTGCCTGTTCGGTCTGATTCTCTTTAATGAGTAACAGAGCGCTCTCTAACGTTGCCAAATCTTTATAGATTGCTTTTTGCGATGATGCATAACGTTGTAATTTTACGGCATCCGATTGAAGCGCTGCCAATTCATACGCGGCAAGATCACTGACAATAGCATCATCCGATGCTTGAAGTGTCTCCAAAGCAGCTGTGTCATTTGCAGCAACTGCCGTGGAAAGTTTCCATGCATTTAAGAGCTTGGGGTTTAGTGCCGCAAGCTCTGCTTCAGCAGCACTGTCTGGGCCACTTTGCAGTTGTGCCAAAGCCTTGTTCGACGCAACGGCATCCGACTCGTTTTGAGCGTCATTGATGGCACTAATGACAACGACGGCAATGACACCGACGACTCCGGCAACAATTAATGTTTTGTATTTTTCCCAAAAACGCTCCGCTTTAACGGCACTTTCAAAAAACTTCTCTTCAGAATTGAGTTCTTCTTTTACCATTTCTATGTTTTCTTTTAGACTCAAAAAAGCTCCTGTATCCTGTTATTGTACTTGAGTGTTATAATATCTAAATTTGAATTAATATTGTTTAAACAAGAGCTGAAATATAAGTAGCTATAAGCTTTTTTTGTTACAATAAATCCAAATTATTAAAATACATGTATATCTATTAAAGGCAGACAATGACCATAAACAACGACCTTTTGATTCGACTCGAAAAACTCTCCTACTTAGAAGTTCAAGATGACAAACGCTCTGAAATCATTGAACAGCTCAATGAAATCGTCTCTTTTGTCGAAAATCTTTCTGAACTCAATACCGATAATGTCAGCGATACTTTTGCCATGACAACAGCATCAACACCGTTACGAGACGACACACCTGCATGCAATTCCCATATTCCCGAAGATATCATTAAACATGCGCCAAAAAGTGCCGATTCTTTCTTTATTGTTCCCAAAATTATTGAGTAACACATGCTCCATGTTTACGGAATAAAAAATTGTGACAGTGTCAAAAAAGCTCTGAATTTTTTTAAAGATCACCGCATTGAATATCGGTTTCATGACTTTAGAGCCGAATCACTTGAGTGTCAAAAAATTAAATACTGGTTAGCGCATATAGAACTTGCAAAACTCTTTAATACACGAAGCACGACCTATCGCAATTTAAAACTTAAAGAATGTGATTTGAGCGATGATGACAAGGCAGCATGGCTTTGCAAGGAACCCATGCTTATTAAGCGTCCTGTTGTAGAGTATGACGGCAAGGTGCGGGTCGGATTTGACCAAACGCAATATGAAGGAGAATTTCTATAATGGCTGAAGCACTGGATATACAAAAACTTTTAAAAAGCGTGATTGCCTATAAAGCATCCGACCTACACCTGGTAAGCCGCTCAGAACCCCAAATACGTATTGACGGTAAATTGGTGGCACTTAATCTTCCCGTGCTTGACGGAAAAATGATTGAAGAGATGTCTTACTCGCTACTGAGCGAAAAGCAGAAGAAGCAGTTTGAGGAGAGCAATGAAATTGACTTTGCGATTTTTCTGCCCAATATCGGTCGTTTTCGTGCAAACTACTATCGTACCATGGGTGATATTGCCTGTGCCTTTCGTATTATTCCCATTGAGATCCCCTCATTGGACGATCTGGGTGCCAAGCCGATTTTCAAAGAGCTTGTTAAACGCGAAAAAGGGCTTATTTTAGTTACGGGACCAACCGGTAGCGGTAAATCAACAACATTAGCTGCCATGCTCAACGAAATCAATCTTTATGAATCAAAACATGTCATCACGGTGGAGGACCCTGTAGAGTTTATCCATCAGAACAAAAAGTGTCTTTTTTCGCATCGGAACGTCGGAACCGACACCGGAAGTTTCTCGAGCGCATTAAAATATGCAATGCGTGAAGACCCCGATATTATTTTAATTGGGGAGATGCGTGACAAAGAGACCATTGAAGCCGCACTTACAGCAGCAGAGACCGGACACCTGGTGTTTGGAACCCTCCATACCAGCTCGGCACCGCAGACAATCAACCGTATTATCGACGTTTTCAGCGGCGACGAGCAACCGCAGATTCGCGCGCAACTCTCCACTTCGCTCATCTCTGTTATTGCGCAGGCACTTTTACCCAAAATCGGCGGCGGCCGGATTGCGGCACAGGAGATTATGATTACCAATCCCGCTATTGCCAACTTGATTCGTGAAGATAAAGTGCACCAAATTTACTCTCAGATGCAGCTCAACCAACAAGGAACGGGCATGGTTACGCAAACACAAGAACTTGTCTCGTATCTGCGTAATAAAATGATCTCCAAGCAAGATGCCATGCAGTACTCCAACAAACCCGACGAACTGGCACACGCTATCAATGCCCTCTAGCGAGGCATTGCAATTTACATGTAAATTTACAAGACGCTAGCGGGCTTCTCGCAGCGTATCGGCAATTAAAAAAGCCAACTCTAACGATTGGTCGGCGTTAAGACGCGGATCACAGTGGGTATGGTATCTGCTTTTTAGATCTTCTTCACTAATATGAAAACGCCCGCCCGTACACTCGGTAACATCTTTACCTGTCATCTCAAGGTGGACACCGCCGGCAACCGTTCCTTCAGCTTTATGAACTTGAAAAAACTGTTTCATCTCCGTTAAAATAGCATCGACGGGACGGGACTTATAGCCATTGGATGTCTTATAGACATTGCCGTGCATCGGGTCACAGCTCCAGACAACATTAAAGCCTTCCGACGTCACTGCTTGCACCAGTTTGGGCATGCCTTCAGCAACTTTGTCGGCGCCCATGCGTACAATAATATTCAGACGACCGGATTCATTGGTTGGATTCAGCACCTGACACAGACGTACCAAATCTTCAGGATCCATAGAAGGACCCGCTTTAATACCGATAGGATTGTTAATACCGCGCATAAACTCAACATGCGCCCCGTCCAGCTGACGGGTACGATCGCCAATCCAAAGCATATGTGCCGAGACATCATACCAGTTACCCGTCAGGGAGTCTTGACGGGTAAACGCCTCTTCATAAGGTAACAACAGCGCTTCGTGAGAGGTGTAAAAATCGGTTTCGCGAAGCGTGCGATACGTTCGTGACGTTACCCCGCACGCCTCCATAAAACGAAGAGAGTCCTCAATACGGCGTGAGAGGTCTTCATACTTTTCACTCATACTTCCTTGGGAAGCAAAATCCAAATTCCATTGATGCACCTCATGCAAATCTGCCAATCCTCCCGATGCAAATGCACGTACCAAGTTTAGTGTCGCTACCGATTGATTGTATGCCTTGATCATGCGTTTAGGATCGGGAATACGTGCTTGCTCGGTAAACTCGACACTGTTGATAATATCACCTCGGTAGCTTGGCAACGTGACATCACCGATGGTCTCCGTATCTGAAGAGCGCGGTTTGGCAAACTGCCCTCCCATGCGCCCTACTTTGACTACGGGAACACCGCCGGCAAAAGTCATCACGACGGCCATCTGCAACAGTGCTTTAAAGGTATCGCGAATATTGTCGGCATTAAACTCCGAAAAACTCTCGGCACAATCACCTCCTTGCAGTAAAAAAGCACGACCGGAAGCAACTTCAGCTAGCTGTTTTTTCAAGTTTCTTGCTTCTCCTGCAAATACAAGCGGCGGATAGTTCTTTAGCTCATTCTCCACGTCTTGCAGTAATGCCTGATCGGGATATGTCGGTTGTTGCAATATCGGTTTGTCTCTCCAGCTTGAGGGATTCCAGTTACTCATAATATTTACCTTCAATGTTAACGCTCTGTTTTTGGAAAGAATACTATCTAAATTTAACTAAAAAACTACTAATCGGCAGTGTATTTGTGTGACACAATCCGTACACAATCAGACCATTACCGTCACTGTATCAAGTTTATTTATGCTTTTTGAATGTATAATGGCACCATTTAAAATAACACAAGGATCTCTAAGATGGACAAAGATGAAGCGAAACAGATCATCTCAGCCGCTTACCATGAGGTGTTGAACAAAATCGATACCAGTCTTCACTTAGATGCGGACTACCTTATGGACTTTGTCCAAACCACTGCCCGAAACATCCTGCTTGACAGAGAAAAGAGCAACACAGAGACCGACGCTTTTAAAAACCCTCAGCTGTTAATGGACAGTGAGTATCAGGAACTTGCGCGACTCAGCATTAACTCGTATTCCAAGTATAATGAAAACATTAATGTCATTTCAAAAAATCAAAACGAGATCATTAACGGCATTAAGCAAGACGAATACAATGTACTCGAACGCTTTAAAAGCATTCAATCACATCTCAACAAAGAAGTTGATGAGGCCAACAACACAATCATGAATCTTATTGCCAAAGTAGAAGCTCTTGAGGTTCAGTCAAGTATTGATGCCCTAACCAAAGTATATAACCGTTATGCTCTGCATCAATATATTGCCCAGATGTTACTCAATGCGCATACACACTGCGATGAAACATTTCTTATTATGATTGATTTGGACGACTTTAAACGCACCAATGACACTTTTGGTCACCTGGCCGGAGATAAGGTGCTTATCTTTTTAGCCAATCTTCTTAAGCATACGCTCAGAGATAACGACAGAATTTTTCGCTTTGGCGGGGAAGAGTTTGTGCTGGTATTAACCCGCATTAAAGCGTACGAAGCACAATGTGTGGCAGAACGTATTTTAGAACTCATTCGAAAAAATAAAATACTGTACCAAGATAAGAAAATCAATATGACAGTCAGCATCGGTTTAACACAAATGAAACCGGATGATACGTTTGAATCGCTTATTGAACGTGCCGATCAGGCCATGTACAGCGCAAAAAAATCAGGAAAAGCTCAACTAAAGGTAGATTTTTAATGGATATTAACTATTTCGATATTGTTGTCGGTGCCATTGTCCTCTTGCTCGGACTTAAAGGCATAATAAACGGTTTCTTTAAAGAGATGTTCGGTCTTATCGGTATTATCGGGGGTATTTTTATTGCCTCGCGTTACGGTGAAACAATCGGTCAGAAGATCAGCGACTGGATCTTTCATTTTGAAAACTCTGCCGCAATCAATTTTACCGGTTTTTTAGCAACCCTGGCCGTATTTTGGATCGTTATGATTGTTTTGGGATCACTCTTTAAAAAGCTCGGCAGTGCCAGCGGCTTAGGAGCGGTTGATCGCATTTTCGGCTTTATTGTCGGCAGCGGCAAGTTCTTTCTGATAGCTGCGGTGATTGTCTATGCCATGAACAACATCAATGCCATTAAGACAAAACTCGAACCAATCATGGCCAACAGCATCCTTTTTCCGGTTATGGCAGAAGTGGGCGGCTACATTATGCATCTTGACCCAACCGAAGTTTCCGATACAATCACTCAAAATATTGAAAAAGGTACCGATGCCGTTACCAGCGGCGCTAAAGAGATGATAGCAGATACGGTCTCTAAAGAACTCAACCTTTCCACTCGGCCTTCAGGAGAGTAATATGCCGCAATACACTACAAACTTTTCTGAGCGCACCGTAAAATATGAAGAGCTGTTGGCTGACTTTAAAGAACTTCTCAAGCGAAACGGTTTAAAGTTTACCATTCAACGGGAAGTGATTTTAGAGATGCTTTACAATTCCGATGAGCATTTAACACCCGAAGCCCTGCACCAGCTCATTATTCAAAAACGTCCCGAGCTTAAAGCCGGTATTGCGACTATTTACCGTACGCTCTCTTTGCTGGAAGATTCTGACATGGTGACCTCACTCTCTTTCGGCGCACAGGGAAAAAAGTATGAACTCGGCGCCAAAGATCATCATGATCACATTATCTGCACCGAATGCGGTGAAATAACCGAATTTGTCGACGACGAAATTGAAGCGCGTCAACACCTCATTGCCACTGAACTGGGTTTTAAAATGAGTGACCACTCCATGCAAATTTACGGTATTTGCAAAACATGTCAAGAACAATAACTCTATATTAAAGAAGGATCTCCTTGGTATTTGATAATCAATTGGTTCAATTACGAATCGAAAAAGCTCAAAAACTTAAAGAACTCGGGTATAACCCCTACTCCAATATCACGCGGCGCAATACGACAGTCGAAAAATTTTTAAATGTCAACGATGATGTGGCCCAACTTGAAGACAAACGTGCTGAAAGTCGCCATTACTGTGTGGCGGGACGTATTAAACTCTATCGCTTAATGGGCAAAGCCAGCTTTTTAAAGATTGAAGATGAAAGCGGTCTGCTCCAAATTTACTTGGCACGCGACTCACTCCCCGAAGGTTTTTACAACGAGATTAAAAAGCTCATTGAAGTAGGTGATATTATTGAAGTGTCGGGCTTTCCCTTTGTCACTAACAAAGGAGAACTCTCTTTACATGTAAAAGAGCTGCGTATTTTAACCAAAGCGCTCTCTGCGCTACCGGAAAAATACCACGGTATTACCGATAAAGAACTGCGGTATCGTCAGCGCTATTTAGACCTCATTATGAACAATGAGGTTAAAAAAACGTTTCAGATACGCAGCAAAGTGATCTCATTAATTCGTCGTTTTTTTGAAGATAAGGGCTTTTTGGAAGTTGAAACTCCCATGATGCACCCTATTGCCGGCGGTGCCAATGCGAAGCCGTTCGTTACGCATCATAATGCTTTGGGTATTGACCGCTACTTGCGTATTGCTCCGGAACTCTACCTTAAACGTCTTATTGTCGGCGGATTTGAAGCCGTCTTTGAAATTAACAGAAACTTTCGCAATGAAGGCATGGATGCAACACATAATCCCGAATTTACCTCCATTGAATTTTATTGGGCATATAAAACCTACAAAGATCTTATTGCGCTCACCAAAGAGCTGTTTGCGTATTTATTTGAGCACTTGGAACTTCCAAAACGCCTTCCTTACGGTGATTTGGAGATCAATTTTGACAACTTTACCGAAATTGGCTTGATTGAATCTCTGCATGAAATCGGCGGTGTTCCAGAAGAAATTGTCCATGACAGAGCAATGATTCTTGCCTACCTCAACGAACGGCATATCGCCGTCAATGAAAAACTCAATCTCGGACAGCTTCAAGGTGAATTGTTTGATGCGTTTGTTGAGGCCAAACTGATTGATCCGACTTTCATTACCGACTACCCGGTAGAACTCTCACCATTGGCGCGACGTTCCGACAACAATCCTGCCGTTACCGAACGTTTCGAGCTTTTTATTGCCGGCAAAGAGATTGCCAATGCCTTTAGTGAGCTCAATGATCCACTCGATCAATATGAACGATTTAAAGGTCAACTTGATGCCAAAGAAGCCGGGGATGACGAAGCACACGAAATGGATGAAGATTTTGTCACCGCATTAAGTTACGGTATGGCACCGACGGCAGGTCAAGGCATCGGCATTGATCGTCTTGTCATGATGTTGACCAATGAACACTCTATCCGTGATGTACTGCTCTTTCCGGCAATGAAGCCTTTGGCCAATGAGAGTAAAAAAGAAGAAGAAACGCTCTAACCGGGTGCTTCTATCTCTTTTTTCGAAAAAAGAGACGGTACATCACCAGCATAACAACAATGCCCATTATCATACCGACTATAACTTGAACCCATGCTCCAAGGTTCAATATTTTATTTAAAATATCGGTATGTTTTCGGGTATCTATTGTAATCTCTGCCATCTGAGCTATATGCGTCATTGCCGAAACGGCAAGATTGCCTTGGGGAATATCCTGATGGCACGAGAAGCAGACACCGCTTCGATCAAGTTTATCCCGTTGCGCTTTGGAAAGCGGACCCGAAAGACTCCAGTGATGTCCTACGGTCATCAGCTGTGTTCCGTTTTCATCTAAAAACTTTGAATAATCATAGTGCAAATTAGCAATAGCAGGAAACTGTTCATCAACAACACAATAAACAGATTGTTATTCATTATTTTTCTTTCGTAATACAGACTTTGGTAGAATGAAAAAATTATATCAAGTATGTAATGAAGCACCTATTAACAATACGTCACTTTGAAAAAAATACTATACT
>JALSLA010000070.1 GCA_026988515.1 Helicobacteraceae bacterium
ATACAATGGTTGTGAACATAAACAGTTTAGCAACCGTGTAGTCGTACTCTAATGGACGATTCTCCATATACAGCCTCCTTAAGATTCAAAGCGTAATAATCTATTGAAATAGAATATATAACAGCATGTATGTTAGCTATAAAGGCTTTTATCTAATCTTAAATCTTAATAATTTATTTAAATTTAACACTTTAGTTACAAATTTATAATATTGAAACGCCAAAAGCGGAAGGGTGGAAAAATTGAATATAATATAAATTAATATTATATTATTAAAAGTCTGTGACTACCGTTTAATCAGATTTAGAAAATCGTTAAAAATATAGTGGCTCTCTTTAGGTCCGGGGCTGGCTTCGGGGTGATGTTGTACGGAAAAGATCGGAGCATTGTTATACCGTAACCCTTCAATAGTGTTATCAAACAGGTTGGTATGGGTCACTGTTGCTATCTCTTCAATGGTATCGGGTACATTATAGTTATGATTTTGTGCGGTAATTTCAACACGCCGTGTGCTCATATTTTTCACCGGATGATTCCCTCCGTGATGACCGAACTTGAGCTTAAAAGTCTCGTAGCCGTGCGATATAGCAAGCAGTTGATGTCCCAAACAGATGCCAAACATCGGTATTTTGGCATCAATGAGTTTTTTAATCTGCTCTTGCTCTTTTTTTAAAACCAGAGGATCCCCCGGACCGTTGGAGAGAAAGACGCCATCAATCTCTTTGTTATGATATCGCCGAATAAGTGTCTCTGCGCTAAAGCTATTGGGAATCACCTCCACTGCCATACCCGCTTGTGTCAATTCATTAAGAATATTTCGCTTCACTCCAAAATCGATTGCTACAATTTTTGCTTGGGATGCCGGCGCTTTGTTATAACAAAACAGTCTGCTGTCATAGGTACCGCTTGCATGCAGATAGGGCTCTTTGCTACTGACCTCTTCAATATAGTTCACCGCTTCAATACGCGGGGCGCGCTCTAAAATAGCTCTCAGTTCTTCTTTGTCGCTAATCTGTGATGACGCGACCATCATCATGGCACCTTCGGAGCGCACCATCTTTGTAAGATAGCGTGTGTCAATATCGCAAATTCCCATACAGCCGTACTCGTTCAAAAAAGCATCTAAAGCACGTTCGGCTCTAAAATTGGAGTAACGCTGTTGATATTTTCGTACAATCATCCCTTTGGCATGAGCGCGGCTGCTCTCCATATCGTCCTTGTTAACACCGACATTACCAATCTCAGGGGCGGTAAACGTTACAAACTGTCCCGCATACGAAGGATCCGACATAATCTCTTGGTAGCCGCTCATTGAAGTATTGAACACCAACTCACCCACACTGGTGGTATCGGCACCAAAACTTTTTGCCTGCAAAAAAGTACCGTTCTCCAAATAGATCCATGCGTCACGCATTATGCCATTCCTTTTTTTTGTAACTCTTCGTGGTAAAGTTTTTCATATAAAATCTCATACTCATCCGTACCGGGAATAAGCTGGCGCTTATACGATTTCATTTTATCAATAACGGCTTGCTCTATCTCGCTGTTGTCAGCAATAAACGAGGTCATGGAGTCATAAATGATATTTTTAATACGATTCTCGCTTACATCGTAATTGATAAGGTCTTCTTCATAGAGGGCGTCAAGAATTTTATGTGCCAAATCGGAAAAACGCTCTTCATACGAAAGAATCACACCGTACTCATCGGCAAGTTTTTTCTTAATCATCCAAAAAAGCTGGCGTTCATCAGCCAAATAAAAATCAATCTGCTCTTCATTGTCATCGACAATTTCATTGACACGCTCTTCGAGCGCCGCCTCTTGTTTAACACTCTGAATCAGCAGTTTTTCCGCTTCGTGTGCTACTGCTTCTAAACCGCTGGTCATCATGACCAATCCACTTTTGTTGAGATCAATAGCGATCTTACTGGAAAGATGCGGTACGTGTGAGAGAGTGACTTTCATACCATTGCCCTGTCGTGTATTTTTTCGTATTCTACAGTAGTTAAGGTAAATATTTCATTATTTTACCGTTTTCGTCAACTCCAATGTAATCTTAGAGGCTTTTTTCGGATCCATTTTCGAGAGAATTTTTCCTACGGTTTTGGGTTTCAAAGAGCGTAGTATTTTTGAAGACTCCGTCACGTTCATATCGTTTAGAATCTGCGCGGCCGCACCGGCTTTCATCTTGGCGTATGTCTGCGACACGCTGTCCATATTGGCACGGTTTAATGTTTCAAGAACCTTTTTATTCTCTTCTAGCATCTGCTGCACTGACGCTTCGCGCTGTTTCACTTCTTGAAGCTTCGCCTCAATCTCCTGCTCTTTTTTCGTCAACATCTTCTCTTTTTTATGTAACAGCTCGTCAGTTGCCGTTTTCAGCGCATCCAATGCCTGCCGTTGCTCGTCAAGCCGCTCCAACTCTACCAACAACTCACCTTTGCGCTCTTCAAAAATCTTTGTACATTCAAACAGTTTATCGGTACCCTCAAGAGCCCACAACATACCAAGACTCAAGCACAAAAGAACAACAATGCGTCTCACTGTGATCTGCCTATAAACGTTTGAAGCGCCGCTTCGTCAAGGGCTTTGGACTCCGCCATTTTTTGCTTTTTAATTATTTTTTTAATCTGTTCGGCTTCGAGGTACTGAAATTTTTCATACTCTATCAATGAGGCTTTGAGCTCCTCTTTTGCCTCTTCTACCGAGCGATGCTTACGTGCTACCTGCCGAGAGTGTTCCCGAATGACGTTTCGCTGCATGGAAAAAGAGAGGCGTGACTGCAGCAGCACCGCAATATCACCTTCTTTGGGAATGGTTAGCGCATGCAACACCCCGTACGATTGCTGAAGCCGCTCTTGTGCTTCTGCAAGTTCGTTGTTTGCATAATAAAGTTTTTGCTCACACTTTTGCATCTCGTTATTTTTGTATTTAACCAGCTGCGTAAACCGTGTATGCATCGCCTTTCTCCTACATCATAATGGTGTCGTTTCGATCCGGTGATGTCGATATCATACCCACTTTTGTCTGAGTCATCTCTTCAATGGCTTTGACATACGCTTGTGCCGCCGGCGGTAATTCGCTAAAACTTCGCGCGCCCTCGGACTTCTCCCAACCTTGAAATGTTTTGTAGATCGGCGTTACTTCTTGAAGATTTGACGGCAAATAGTCAATGACGTCACCCTGACATTCGTAGGCGACACATACTTTAATCGTATCAAATCCGTCAAGTACATCCAACTTCATCAGTGCCAGTTCGTCACACCCGTTCAAGCGGCTTGCATACCGGCAGGCAACGGCATCAAACCAGCCACACCGCCGCGCCCGTCCCGTAGTTGTCCCAAATTCATGTCCCTGTTTGCCCAAACGCGCTCCCGCATCACCCGTATCTTCACTCGGAAACGGGCCGTTGCCGACACGGGTGCAGTATGCTTTGACAATGCCCGTAACTTTACCGATATCTTTGGGGTTGAGTCCCAAACCCGTACACGCGCCTGCAGTTACGGTAGCGCTCGATGTCACGTACGGATAGGTACCGTGGTCAATATCGAGCATCGTACCTTGCGCACCCTCTAAAAGAATTTTCTTCTCGGCATCCAAAGCGTTCCAGACCATATTGGTCGTATTGGTAATGAAGCTGCCCATTTGCTCTTTATAGCTTTGAAGCTCACGCAACAGTTCACGGTCATTGGGTGTCGGAATATCCAAAACATCAAAAATAGCTCGGTGTTGCTCAAAATAGTCCAAAATGGCGTGACATAACGCTTCAGGATGCAGCAGTTCACCGACGCGATGTCCCACACGATTGATCTTATCCGAATAGGCCGGACCGATCCCCTTGCCTGTTGTTCCGATGGCTTTGTTCCCTTTAAGGCGTTCACGTGCCTGATCAATCAGTGCATGGTACGGAAGATTCAAATGCGCTTTATCCGAAATAAACAGCCGCCCTTCAAGATCTTCAAACTGCTCCATCTCCTTAATGAGAGACTCCGGCGAAAGCACAACCCCGTTGCCAATAACATTGACGGCATCGGGGTTCAGTACTCCCGAGGGAATCAGATGCAACGCATAACGCACGCCGTCTACCCAGATGGTATGACCGGCATTATGTCCTCCTTGAGAACGACAGACCATATCATATTTCTGTGCCAGCATATCGACAATTTTGCCTTTACCCTCGTCACCCCACTGAATACCTACAATTACATCTGCCCTCATCTGTTTCCTTTTGTCATTTTTGCTTCAAGCACTTCATCTGTATATACGGCAAAGCCGACCGATGTCTGCGTTGCGTTACTGTAGCGTCCGCCACTGGCATAGACATCGTTATTTTCAATAATCCTGAAAAAAAGCTCGTCATAGTAGAGCATCTCCGCATAATATAACGGAGCCACCACCATATTGTCATACGCAACCTTCGAACTGATCTCTTTAATTTTAAGCAGCTCTATTTTAATGACGTCGGGTACCGTGGCGATCACTTCGTCAATCTGATGCAGATGCTGCAGATAGACCAGTTTTGTCAGCCACTCCAGCTTTAATGCCAATAGTTTTTCAATATTGATATGCCGAAAATCATCCAGCTCTATATCAAACATCTCTACGAGTTTTTTTGGAATATTGATATTGCTAATCTGCAGTAACGGTCGCATTTGCAGTGCTTCAAACAGATCCAGAGCAATATTGAGCACTTTGCTCAGGTCGTTTTCATCAAGATACTCGGCTCCGATCTGGTACTGCTCCTCGGCAGGGTAACGAAAAACCGGCTGTATATAAAACCATTTCTTGTGTGCCGTATTGCGGTCGAGCCGTTTGCCTAAAATTCGCACCACGTCAATGGTAGAATCGGCCCGAAGGCTCATGCTGTGGTTGGCACGGTCATTGATGCGAATAAGCTGCTTTTCATCGGAGATGCTCTGGTGCTGATGGTATGAAAAGAGCGGTGTTACAATCTCCAAGAAACCGCGGCCGCTCAACAGATCGCCGGCAATCTGCTCAATGCGACGTTTTTCACGAGCCGAATCGGCAAAATAGAGTTTACTGCCCTCTGGAATTTCGTGTTCAAAAATCATCTAGTTCTCTTTGGGTGCCAAGCGGCTTTTGAAGTACTCTTCGTTAAATACTCTGTTGGCCGTACCGTCATAAGGGCGACGCCCTAAAAGTGCCAGTGCCAATTCGACGCTGTTGAGTACCCATGCCATCTCGTTGAGATCAATAAGACCCATCTGGTTGATCCGAAAAATTTTTCCTTTTAAATGGTCTTGTCCGCCGGCAACATTAACGCCGAATGTCTCTTTTAAAAGTGTACGAATCTCTGAGGCTTGTTCGTCGTCGATTGTTGTCATCGCCTTCGCCGGACTCTGGGGATATACATGTAATTCTATCGCTTCCAGTGCAAATCGGACCGCTTTCGCCCGTCGCGCCGTATCACAATAAAGCTTGCCGATGCCGCCGTATGCTTCAATGGTTTTAAACACTTCAAGCAGACCGATAACCAGTGTTGTCGCTGCCGTATAGGCCGTGGTGTTTTGACGCTGCTTTGTAATCTCCGATGCCAGATTGAAATAGTACCCTTTTCCGTTACCGATTTTAGCAACGGCAGCATGACTCAAGCCCAACATGGCAAGTCCCGGAGGTAACATAAATGCTTTTTGGCTTCCGGCAATAATGCAGTCAATATGACTTACGTCAATACGTTCAACGCCTACTGCCGTAATACCGTCGGCAATTACCGTAATGTCGGGATTAAACGCTTTGACGGCCGCGGCAATCTCTTCGACCGGATGGCGCAGTCCTCCCGCACTTTCGCAAATTTGAACGGCAACTGCATCAATTTCGCTGTTATGGCGCAGTGCGGCCATAATGTCGTCAACCGAAGCGGGCGTGTCCCACGCATACGTCAGCTCAACGCTCACCAATCCCGTTGCTGCTGCAATTTTTCCAAAACGCTCACCAAATTTTCCGGCATTGACACTCAACAGCGTGTGGTGACACAAATTGCTCACCGCCGCCTCCATGGCACCCGTACCCGTTGCGGCAATCATAACTACCTCATCGCTTCCAAAAAGCGCTAAAAGATGTTCGCGGGTCTGCCGGAAGATAGCCTCAAACTCGGGCGTTCGATGATGAATTGTCGCTTCGGCCATCGCTTGTCGGACATTTTCTCGAACCGGCGTCGGTCCCGGGGTAAAAAGAAGCATTATTTTTCCTTGCATCGCATGATTTCAAAACCGCGTATTATATCCAATAATCTATAAGACAAAAATTATGCTACACTTTCACAAAAATAAATAGGACACCAATGACCATCTTTGATTCACTGATATTAGGAATTGTTGAGGGTTTGACCGAGTTTTTGCCCGTCTCCTCAACGGCACATTTAGTTTTAGTCGGTCAGCTTTTACATGTAAAACAGGACAGCTTCAAAACTGCGTACGACATCATTATTCAAATTGCACCGATTTTTTCCGTCATGATCATTTTTAAAGAGCGGCTTATGCAGAGTTTAGACATTTGGTACAAACTCATTGTAGCCTTTATTCCCACCGGTATTGTCGGGTTGCTGTTTCACAAACAGATTGAGGCTATGTTCAGCGCCAACTCTACCGTAGCGCTGATGATTATTACCGGTATTGCTTTTTTGGCAATTGAGTACTTCTACAAAGAGCGCGATCACGACACAAAACTGCTTGAAGATGTCACCTACATGCAGGCGCTTAAAGTGGGGTTCTTTCAGGTGCTCTCTCTCATTCCGGGAGTATCACGATCGGGAAGCACCATTTTGGGTGCCATGCTCATCGGACTGCGTCGTGACGTGGCGATGATGTTCTCATTTTTGCTTGCCATTCCCACCATGGGAGCGGCTTCGGGTTATATGTTGCTGAAAGAGTATGAGCATCTCAGTTTTGATCATATGGAGCTTCTGGTAGTAGGCTTTGTCGTCTCATTTGTCGTTGGGTGGATTGCCGTAAAATGGTTTTTGGCCATTGTCTCCAAGTACAATTTTACCCCGTTTGGCATCTATTTGATTGTCTCGGGGCTGCTCTTTGGACTCTTTGGCATTGAGATGTAATGGCGCTGTGCGGTATTGACGAAGCCGGTCGCGGGCCTCTTGCAGGCTCTTTGGTTATGGCAGGCGTCATATTACATGAGCCCATTACGGGTCTTAACGACTCAAAAAAGCTCACTGCCAAACAGCGTGAACGTCTCTATGAACATATTATCACTTGCAGTACGTACCATCGTGTCACCTTCTCTGCTCAAACCATTGATGCGAACGGAATATCCTGCTGTTTGCGTGAAGGATTGCTTGAGATTATGGCAACCCTCTCGTGCGAACGCTACCTTTTTGACGGCAACTCCAGCTTTGGCGTTTCCGGTGTAGAAACTCAAATCAAAGCCGATGCCAGCATTGCCGAAGTAAGCGCTGCGTCTATTATTGCCAAGGTGACTCGCGATCGTGAAATGGCGGCTTTTGCGCAACACTATCCAGACTACGGATTTGAACGCCATAAAGGGTACGGTACAGCGCTGCATATACAAAAAATCAAAGAGCACGGCTATTGTGACATTCACCGCCGCTCCTTTCGTCTAAAAGCGTTAGAAGCCACACTTTTCTAGTATAATGGTACCCATGAAACCTATACACCATATTGAAAACGCACTCAAAGATTTAGACAAAGAGGTCGAAGCCGTTCTGATGAACCTGTCGCTTTCGTTAACGCAAAAAGACAATGTGATGCTACCGATATTGCAGCAGAAAAAAGTCCTGAAACAGACTTTGGAAGATTTGAAGTATTTAGAAGAGCATCCTCCGACACCCAATCAGCCTTGCGGTATTTCAAAATACCGCAAGGAGTAATTTACATGTAAATTATTTGCTACCGCATTTTCCGGCACCGCATTTCATAGCGCCTTTGGCTTCAGCTGCCGCTTTTTCCAGTTTTTTGGTACTGTTGCAGTCAGAGCAGTTTGATTTGACCGCATCTTTTACAATCTCTTGGGCTTTACCGCATTTTCCGGCACCGCATTTCATTTCAGCGCTTAATGTCGTTGCACCGAATCCTGTAAAGAGTGCTGCAGCCAGTAGTAGTGTTCCTAATTTTAGATGTTTCATTGACATCTCCTTTGTTTTGTAATGTTTGGTTTTTAAATCGTGAATTTAATGGTAGACAAAAAAAGATAACCGTTAGAATACAACATTATTGAATTTTGGCACGATAACCGTTTATAAACTCCATAAATACCAGCAGTACGGCGGCAATAACGAACATTTCGCGAATCTCATATTGTGCATTGTAAAAATCGAAAATTTTATAGTGCGTCATAAAAATACCCGTCGCCACCAGCACAACGACATAATGTGCCATGACTGTTGGGGTACGCTCAACGTACCACGCGTAGTATCCAAACAACAGCAATCCGGCAAACAGAGTGAGCCGATCGACTGTCACACCGACATCATCGTAAAAATAGAGCTGTAGCGAGGAAGCGAACAGTACCATTAAAATGGCATGCGCACCAATATCAAACCGACGCAACCAACACAAATGCCCACGCTTTTTAAGCAGTATCTTATAGAGCAAGGGTATAAAAACCAGACAGACATAAACGCTTGAGTAGAGTATGGAGCTAAAGAGATTGGCATCAATGAAGTTATGCAAATTGGTTTCGTGTTGGTAGTTATGTTCACGAAAAAACGCACTGCTTTGAAAATGCCACAGATGCTGCCCCCAGCTCAGCTCTTCCATGGCGGCAACCAAAGCGGCCGACGCAACCGTTACCAGAAACGCCACGGCACGTTTCGTGAGGCATTTGTTATACATGTAAATTGCATACACTCCGTAACCGCTCATACACAACAGCAAAATGACGCTCACGCTCTCGTACAACCCGTTCTCTTGCGTCAGGGTTTGCAGCAGTGTGGCATACCCTTGAACATGTGCCGTCATGATGACCGTGACAAAAACGCTGACATACAGTGCCGCTACACAATAATAGAATATGCTCCGTAACATTTCAATACGCTCGCGCACGTTCCACATAACTGTAAGGAAGTTGATAATAGTTAAAAATTTTTGCATATGTACCGAAGTAGGGTTGCAACAATGCAGAGAGGTTAATGCCGACACCGGCATAGACATAGCGCTTGCGCCCTTCAAGCGGCAATGTGTCATGGTTAAAATTTCTACTGTAATAGCCGACATGCAGCTCTATATATTTCATGAACGTATTTTCAAACATCTCAAAGCCGCCGGCTTTAAGCACGAGAAGATGTCTCATGCGTTCATAGTCGGTCGTGACGTCGGTAACATTGTCGGTTTTAAGAAACGGGTTGTATGCCACGCGAATATCTACTTTTTGCGCCAACGCGGAGTTAGTGGACCAAAAATACCCGGCTACGGCTCCTAATATATCGACAAGCATATCTTCGCGAGAAAAGCCGTGTTCACTAAAACCGTCACCCAGCTCAATGAGCGCACCGGAGACCATACCCGCTGTTATTGCACCGTACAGTGCCGCTTTATGCTCACTATAGCCCCAGCTTTCGTACAGCGGTGCGACCATGCGTGTTACCAAATAGTTGGTATAGAAATGTCCAAGCTTGTCGGAACCTCCGTTGCTGGTGCGCCTCTCGAACCACCCTTCGTTACGAAAATGGAAGGCTTCGTCACCGTAACCCCACTGTGTCAGCCCCCATGCCAAAACCCCCGAGGCAATGGCAATGTTGGTATAGAGCAGTTTCTCTTCTTTGCTGAGTCGATCGGCCAGAGCTGCCTCTTTCGAGAGCATATGAGCAGAAATACCGACGTGCCACAGAAGCGTTATGTATATAAAACGACGAACCATTCACAACCTCTACATGTAAATTTTGTAATATTATAGTGTGGGATTTTTAAAACAAGAAGTACTCCCCTTCAGATACCTGCGGCACATAGCGAACTAAGGTGTGCTGCTGTATTCCTACCCTGACACAGTGCCTTAAAACACCATTGCACAGGTCTAAAGAGAAGCGCTCAAAACACCTGTGAGTGTTCTCAGCGCTTAAGCAGTGAAATGATACCAAAAAATCGGTAAATATGCTATGAGAAGCTTGTATGCGATAGATATTTCAAGTTTATTTTTTTGCTTTCTGTTAGTATCTCAT
>JALSLA010000071.1 GCA_026988515.1 Helicobacteraceae bacterium
GTCATTTTAATATAGATATGCAGTATCTCAATAGCCGCCGGAGTCACTCCGCTAATTTGTGATGCCGCCTGCAGTGTCGGCGGGTTAAACCGTTCAAATTTTTCAATCATTTCGTGAGAGAGTCCTTTGACCGTGCGAAAATCGAAATTGGGCGGAATTTTTACATGTAAAAACTTTTTCAGCCGCTCTATATCGTCATGCTGCTTCTGCACATAACGTTCATATTTTGCCTCGACCAAAATCTCATTTTGTATATACATATCGTATTGCGCCAGTTCCGGAGCCAGTTTCGTCAGCTTATCAAGCGTAAAACTTTTGCGCGCAATGATCTGCGGTGCCGTTACTTTATCGGTAATTTTCTCTTCACCGATAGCCTCTAAAAAAGCAATAAACTCTTTACTGGGCGTCAGTTCCATCTTCTGAAGCAGTGCAAACCCCTCTTGAATTTGTTCTTTCTTCTGTTGTGCCGCTCTGTATGCCGACTCATCCAACAATCCTAACGCATATCCGTAACCGCTCAAACGGACATCGGCACTCTCTTCACGCAGCAAAAGGCGATACTCGGCACGTGACGTAAACATACGGTAGGGCTCTTTGGTCCCTTTTGTTACCAAATCATCAATCATCACCCCGATATAGGCTTCGTCACGACGTAGCACAAAAGGCTCTTCGTTGTTCAAAGAACGTACGGCATTAATACCGGCAATAAGCCCCTGCGCCGCTGCCTCTTCATAACCTGTCGTTCCGTTGATCTGTCCGGCTAAATAGAGATGGTTGATTTTTTTGGTTTCCAAAGAGTGTTTCAACTCCGTCGGGTCGACATAATCATACTCAATAGCATACCCGTAACGCACAATTTTGGCCTGCTCCATACCGCGAATGGAGTGTACCATCTTCTGCTGTACGTCCGGCGGCAACGAGGTACTCATGCCGTTAATATAACATTCACTGTTATCAGCAGTTTGCGGCTCTATAAAAAGGTGATGGCGCTCTTTGTCACGAAAACGGTTAATCTTATCTTCAATACTCGGACAGTAGCGTGGCCCCACTCCCTCAATTTGACCGGTAAACAGCGGCGCACGGTGAAAATTGCCCTCGATAATCTCATGAGTTGTCGCATTGGTATAGGCAATATAACAGGGAAGTTGACGTTTCTCTTTGGCAAATCGTGCGCGCGGCGTCCGAAAACTAAATGGACTGGGCAATGCGTCACCCTCTTGTTTTTCCATCACCGAAAAGTCAATTGTAGCACTGTCAATCCGCGGACAGGTTCCGGTTTTAAGCCGTCCGATACGCAGCCCCTTTTCATGCAGTGACGCAGAGAGATTTTCAGATGAAAACTCGCCGAAACGTCCTGACCGTTTCGTCGCTTCGCCAACATGAACTACTCCATTTAAAAAGGTTCCCGTTGTTAAAATCACTCGTGCCGCCTCATAACGATTACAGAGATCCGTAACCACACCGACAACCGTATTATCACGAAAAATCAGTGATTCTACCGTCTCTTGAATCAGCTCTACATTGGGTGTTTTCAATACGGTATTGCGAGCAATAATTCGGTAGCGGTCCATGTCTATTTGCGCACGTGAGCCGCGAACAGCAGGTCCTTTTGTAGCATTTAATATGCGAAACTGAATACCCGCTTCATCGGTAATGAGTCCCATCTCTCCGCCCAATGCATCAAGCTCGCGTACCAAATGCCCTTTTGCCAAACCGCCAATAGCCGGATTACAACTTGTAGCACCCACATTTTCTGCCAACATCGAGATTAACAGCGTCTTTTTTCCCATCCGTGCCGCAGCAAGCGATGCCTCAATACCGGCATGACCTCCACCTACGACAATTACATCATATTTCATGAACTCTCTTTGTAGAAAATATGATGAAATTATACCTACTCCTTGGTGCTTTAAGCTAAGGAATTCTAAAATATGAAAAAAGATAATGGAAAGTTTAAGATGAGTACTGCAAACAATCAAGCCGACGATCCGTTTAAAGATTACCAACCTGAAGTGATTGAGTATGACCCGACTGTCGATGGTGACGAAGAGCATAAAATTCGTGACGAACACCTCAGCGAAAAAGAAAAACTCTTAGCACAATTCAAAAGCCAAAAGCCTGATGCCAAAGCAAAAAAGTTCCAGCACAAACGAAAGGTTTAAATGATTGAGGAAGCGCACCGAGCATACAATGCTCACGACTACTCTCAGGCATTTACCCTTTACAAAATGCTGGCAGGTCAAGATAATGCCGATGCACAGACTTCACTGGGTTTTATGTATCAAAATGCACAAGGCACCCAAAAAGATCCTGACAAAGCACGCTTTTGGTATGAAAAAGCCGCAACAAAAAAACAGCCTTTTGCACTCTTCAATTTAGCACTGCTGCACCGTGACGGTGACCAATTCAAGGCGTATGAACTTTTTTTAGAAGCTGCCGTATTAGAAGTGCCTCCGGCACAATATGAGGTAGCACTCATGCTTGAGCGCGGCCTGGGATGTGTACAAAATTATGCGGAAGCGGCGTTTTGGTATGAAGAGGCGGCCAAACGCGGTCATGCCGAAGCATTTAACAACTTGGGAGTACTCTATAAAGAGGGTCATGGTGTCACACCGAATATGGAGCGAGCGGTTCGATGTTTTGAACGTGCATCGGAAAAAAACCTTCCCACCGGACACTATAATCTGGGGTTGATGTACGATCAGGGTTTGGGAGTCGTGCAAGACAACGACAAAGCCCTTGCCTTATGCCGTAAAGCAGCTTACGGTGGCCATAGCAAAGCCAAAGCCATTATAAAACAACTTCAAGAAGAGGAGAAAACCGTTTTTTAGTCTCCCGTGATTGTTCCGCTTTTTTTAGCATTGTACAACATCATATCGACATGATTGAGCATCTCGTCTATATTGTTGTCAAAATTACATGTAAATCCCCATGCCGCTTCCATACCAACGGCGACAACATAGCGGTTTATCTGCTCAAGAAGCTGTTGTGTCTGCTCCGCATTCCGTTGTTTCAGCAGCATACAAAACTCTTCATCACTGTAGCGTACCAGAAGATCGTTCGGTTGCAGATACGAACGTAATATTTCAGAAAATGTAACAAATTCATCGTGCGTATAGGGGTGCTTTAGCTCTGTCATTACCAAAGAGAACGACTCGGGCGTCTCGTGTATCTGTTTTAGATACTGTTTCATATAGGTGTCAAAATGGCGCCGGTTATACAGCCCTGTTGTAAAATCACGATGCGCACTGTTGGTAATCGCTGCAATATTCTCGAGTGCCTCAATGGTATTGTTGATTCGACAGGAGAACTCCTCTTTGGAAAAGGGCTTCTTAATAAAGTCCGTTGCCCCGTGTTTTAAAAACATTGCGGAAACTTCTTCGTCACTGTTACCCGAAATGGCTATGATGCTCAGCTGATGTTTTTTAAATTGTTTACGAACGGCAACCGTCAGTTCAAGCCCATTCATCACCGGCATGTTATAGTCGGTAACAACTAATGAAATGTCATCACGTTCTTGAAGCAGATTAATGGCCTCTTCGCCATGGGCACACGCAATCACATTAAAAAAGAGGCGCTCCAACATCCCTTTCATCTGTTTGCGAAACAGCATGGAGTCATCAACCAACATTACGGTGTGCTGACGGTTCTTGCTCAGACGCTCCAGTGTCGCAATAACAAAATCAATATCGTCAACACCTCCTTTGGCAACATAGTCAATAATGGGTTTTTTCAGCATCGTATTTCGAAATTCCCGATCCATATTGCCGCTCAACACAATACAGTTCATACCTTTGGCAAGCATGGCGTCGACCGCTTTGCCATGGGGAGCATCCGGCAATGTACTCTCAACGAGTACTGCAAAATACTCAAAGGTTCGTACAAAAAGCTGCGCCTCTTTAAGGGAGTAGGCGACATCAACTTCAAACGGCAGTTCAGCTTCAATTTTAAGCGACAGCATTGTTGCCAGCGCCTGATTATCTTCGATCACCAAAATTTTTTCCATTAGTCAACCTCAAGTAAATCTATGCAATAATACCATTTCTATTTTAAATGAAGGTTTTATGTGTTTACCGGATTAATTCGAGAAATGGGAACGGTAACGTCGTTTCAAAACAATACCCTCTCCGTAACAGCGGTTCATCAACCCAAGCTTGGAGACTCTATTGCCATTAACGGTGCTTGTCTCAGCGTTGTAGCTTTGACGCACAACGGTTTTAGCGTTGAACTCTCTCCTGAAACACAACGTCATATTGCCCTGGAGCGCCTACGCGGAAAAATACATGTAGAACCGGCAATGATGATGGGCGATCGTTTTGAAGGGCACATGGTTCAAGGACATATCGATACCATTGGAACCGTAACACAAATTACCAATAACGGCAACAGCTACGATGTTATTATTAGCGTTGATGCAGCATTCATTCCGCTGATTGTTCCTAAAGGCGCTATTGCCATTGACGGGGTCAGCCTTACTGTCAATGAGGTTTTTACCGACAGCTTCCGACTGACTATTATTCCCATTACCATGACAGAGACACTTTTTGGCAGCTATACAAACGGCGTGCGCGTCAATATTGAAACCGATATGTTTGCCCGCTACATCCGACACATACTCCAGCACCCTCAAGAGACGCTCTCTTGGGATACTGTCACTAAAATGACTTCTTTGTATTAACGATTACTGCAACAGGTACAACACAGCCGGCATTTTACCGGCGCTACCGCTAGATGTACCCAGTGAACCCTTACGGACGCATCGGACAAACAGTGCTTGGGTTTTAATAACACTGCGGCTGTAACTGTCAAAATAGTTAACATACCATGCCGTGGTAGTATCGGATTCATTGCTTGTCGCCGACCAATAGCGTATAGGGCTCAGAAAACTAAAAGCAGGATTAATCACGCCGTTTTGGGCAGTGTAGTCGACAATACTCAACATCTCGTTAATGTTGGGCAGGCGCCAGTCTTGAGCACCGCCAAGACTCAAAGTTTCACAGTAGTTAATGGCATCTTCCCAATTGCGCTTATGGTTTTTGCCGTCTTCCCAGGTCAGATCGGTCTGATCATCATAGACCGTTTCCGAGTTTGCATCGCGTGTGTACGATCCGTACAACAGTGTTGTTGCTATCATAATGAAAAAAAATGTTCGCATTGTTTACTCCCTATAGTCTCTCGTATTAGTTACTGCTACTGTTTCGAACACATCGGACATAGACTGATGTGTCTGTTTTGCTCCGTTTCGACTGGCTGTAACCGCCAGAGTACGTCACTGTTGCAGCTTGGGTATCGTCATTGACATAAGGTGTAGCAGACCAGTAGGTAAATGCCATATTTTCAAATATCGAGTCAATGGCAAGGCCGCTTTTGCCATAATCGACAAGCGTCTCCAGCTCCCGTTTGGTCGGCAGTCGCCATCCGGTTCCGTTAAGATCGAGCTGTGCGCAATAGCTCTGTGCCGCACTCCATGACTTGTATGCACTCGCAGATAACGGCGTATCTTCCCACTGCAGTTTGGTCGTTTTGTCGGTCACCACACCAATGGCATCACGGCTATACGAACGCGGTTCTCCGGCCATATAGGTACCGTCATCACCCCATATATATTCACTGTTCTGACCGGTTTTTACCACCGGACCATCAGCCAAGAGGAGTCCTGAAAAAAGTGATAAAATAACTAATTTTAACATAATTTAGCCTTATTGTAAAATAGATTATCATAGCTAATTCTATCTCATACAGCTTAAAATGATGTAAAAAAAAAGAGGTAGTAGCGTATCCGATCAGGGTGTCGATATACCTTTGTTATACGGTAAGTATTTCCATTATTTTATATGCTCGTCACAAAGTGGTGAAACATTTGGATTGCATGCCATTTTATGTTCCATATTGACCTTAATATACCCTGAAAGCTCCTGCTTGGATGCCACGGTCGCATTACGATACCCTTCCCCTCTGTTTATATATACATGTAACTGCTGTTCATGCAGTGCCAGTCGGGTTTTCAGTGCCGTAGAGTAAGTCGTCAAAATAGCATCGTCCTTCATTACATTGACAATATCTGCAAAATATTCCCGCGTCCAAAGCGCTGGATTGACGGTAGGACTAAAAGCATCGTGGTACACAATATCAAACTGTCGTTTCGATCTTCTTACATACGCTCGTGCATCACCGACAACTATTTTTACATGTAAATTCGCATTGTGATACTCACACCCATTGCTAAGTGCGGCAATAATATGCAAAAAGGGGGTAAAGATTTCCGGATAGTGAAAGGTTTGCAAGCTCTCAATCAGTGCAGTATCTTGTTCGGGTGAAATAATGGTCACTTTTTTCTTGATCTTATTGACATGCAAATAGTACAGCGTCGCCAATGTGTTAAACCCCAAACCAAAGCAGATATCTAAAATGGTAATTTCATGCTTTGACTGCGTATGTAACAGTGCAGGAATAACATGTTTGTGAAGCGACTCGTTCAGTGCCCCGTCTTTGGTAGAGTGGTAGTGTTCATCATACTCTTGGGAGTAGGCGGTGTACGATCCGTCACTGCTTTTTACTGCTTTTATTATAGTCCATTCCCCCACATATGCATCTTTTTTGCCATGACCAGATCGTAATCGGGGTGACATGCTATGGCATTGCCGGCACGAAATTCATTGGCTTCAAGCATCGCGAGCATACCTTCAATATCCATGGTGCCGCGGCGCTGCATAATAATAATATCACCGGTGTTGGCTAAGGTGGCATACATCAGTTTCATCAGACGCACTCTGTCTTCATGCAGATGATAAAGGTCTTGTAAAATGACCATATCGTTACTTCGCGGCAGTGCCCTCGGCAGCAGAGCGAAACTATCTATCGTTTGATACTCTATATTTTCAGCCTCTATCGCATCATGCTCTCCTGGAAAAGCGTAAAGGTTTAGCTTGCCCTCAAGCGGTCGCAGCGTTGTTGCCAATGCCGTAGCGATCTCGTCACAATGCGATGTAAGCAGCAAAAACCGGTTGCCGGGATAGGGGTTAAAGAGTTCTAAAAACTGCTGCATCTCAATACGCTAACTCATGTAGCTCTTTGAAAATAAATGATTCCATCACGTCATCAATAGAGCGTTGTGTATGGGCGACCAACACAATTATCTGTTCTTCAATAAACGGCCAAACATACTCGTTATCGCTAGTAACAACAACAATGTCAACAGGCTCTTCAATCGCTTCACGCGTATCGAAATAGCGTATCTCAATAACTTCACCCGCATCAAACTCAATAAGCGCCCATTGCTTCACATCATTTAAAGCGACCAGACGTCCCTCTTGGGTATCGTCGCTATCCATCGGTAATACAATAAACATCTAAGCTCCTACCAGTGACATATCAAGCTGTAATGCCTCATTGTCCATAATATCAATATCACGTCGCAAGACCGTTTGGGCAACGGCCTTTGCCTCTTCCAAAGAGTGCATGGTGTAACTGCCGCACTGATAGATGTTAAGTTCGGGAATATCCTCTTGTGACGGGACGCCAAGCACATCTTTCATGGATGCTTCCCACGCGCGCACGACCTCTTCTTCATCGGGCGTTCCGATCACACTCATATAAAATCCCGTCCGACACCCCATCGGTGAAATATCAATAATTTCAGTATGCTCCGAATTAAGATGCTCACGCATAAAACCGGCAAACAGATGCTCCAGCGTATGAATAGCGCGCTCGCCCATCATCTCCTCATTGGGCTTGCAAAAACGCAAATCAAACACGGTAATGGCATCACCGCACGGCGTTTTCATTCCTTTGGCACGGCGTACTGCCGGTGCAGGCATGATGGTATGGTCTACGGTAAAACTGTCTAATAACGGCATGGTTACCCTCTATTTTTATTGATAGTGTAGCATATCTTATTAAGGAGTTGAAAATGAAACCCGTAACTTTAAGCATTCTCTCATCTTTTCTGCTGGCAAGCACTACTTTTGGTGCCGCTTTAAGCACCAATCCACTAGAAAGCGCACTCATTGTCTATAACGGTTCGGTGGCTCTGGTGCATGAAAAGCGCCGTTTACATGTAAACGCACAGGACACACAGATTGTCTATAAAGGGGTCGCCGACACCATTGAAACCGACTCGGTCAATGCTCAGTTTCCATCAGGTATTACGCTGCATTCGCAACAGTTCCGATACGATAAACTCACCCATTCCAAACTGCTTGAAGCCCACATCGGCAAACAGGTGGAGGTCAAGGTATTGCAAACTCCCGAGAGCTTTAACATTCTTACCGCCACACTCCTCTCTCATGACAACGATACATCCATTGTGATGACATCAGACGGAACCATTATGAGTGTTGCCAATGCGCATATTCGTTTTAATGCCATTCCCGATGAGCTCATTACCAAACCCTCTCTGGTATGGAATATTTCTGCTGATAAAACGATTGACGGTACCTTGCGTCTGGATTATCTCATTAGCAATATTAGCTGGAAAAGTGACTATATTCTTAATTTGGGTCATGACGATGCCAATCTGAGCGGTTGGATAACCATAGACAACCGCTCCGGCAAAGCGTTTGAGCAGACCACACTGCATGTTTTAGCCGGCAATATTAACCGTGTCACTCCGGTGCAACCCCGCTATAAAGCAATGGTATTGAATGAAGCAGCTGCCGATACGGCAGTGGCGCATGTTGCGTATGAGGGCTATCACTTTTATACCATACCCTTTGCAGTGACACTGGCAAATAATGAAAAGACGCAAATTCAATTTATTGACATTCAAAATTTACATGTAAAACGCCGTTACGATGTCACGCTCTCCAATCCATCCTATCTTCACGGTGAACGCAACCACAGTGTCAACCAATATATCTACATTGACGGTCTTAATATTCCGCTTCCTAAGGGTGTCGTGCGCACATATGCTCGTGCTAACAAACACTCTGTTCTATTGGGAGAAACCCGCATGCCGCCATTAGCTAAAAAACAACCGATCAACCTGCGTTTAGGTGATAATTTTGACCTGAAAGTGACCGAAACCGTGCTGCAACGCGATGATGACAAACGCTATTTTCAAGCTACCGTTCGCTACCGCATCGACAATCGCAGTGAGCATAACAAAACCGTAGAGTTACGTGTTCCTTTTAGCAGTCAAAAAAAGAACAGTGTCACAACAAGCAGGCCCTATACGCGAACAAAAGGAAATTTTTTGAGCTTTATGGTGACGGCAGCAGCTGGAGAGTCAGACAGTTTTGAGGTAAGTTTCAGAGGGAAACGCTAAGAAGCGGCGCTTGTTATACTCGCGCTTCTTCACGGCGTTGCAGATACTCCCAGTAGGCATCAACGCGCTCTTGCCACTCTTTAATCAGATACTCATACTCCGGTTTAAAAAGGTGTTTAAACCGTGGCTGTGCACCCAGATAGTCTCGGACCGGTACAATGTTTTTCGGTCGGTAGGTAATATTGAGTTCCGTACCGTCAATAATCTCGTACAAAGGAAATACCAAGGAGTCTGTCGCTAAATCCGATACTTCAATGGTCTCATGCGGTGCAAATTTCCATTCGGTAGTACATGCACTCATAGCATTGATATATACCGGACCTTTCGTGTCAAACCCTTTATGGATCTTTTTGATCATATCTTTCCATTTATTGGGTGCTACTTGCGCTACGTACGGTGAGCCGTGCGCTGCCATAATCTGAATAATGTCTTTTTTGTTTTGTTTCTCACCGTAACTGGTACTGCCCGCCGGTGACGTCGTAGCACTTGCCCCTATCGGTGTAGCACTGGAACGCTGGCCGCCGGTATTGGCATATACCTCATTGTCTAGACAGACGTACATCATGTCGTGACCGCGCTCAAAACATCCCGAAAGCCACTGAAATCCAATGTCAAAAGTAGCACCGTCGCCGCCGAATGCCACAAATTTCGGCTCCGGTGTATCGGCAGATATTCTTCCTTTTTTGCGCAGAGCTTTATTCATTGCTTCCGCACCGGCTACTGCTGTTGAACTGTTTTCAAAACCAATATGAATCCACGAACAGTCCCATGACGTATGCGGATAGATTGCCGTACATACTTCCAGACATCCGGTTGATGCCGAGACAACTAAATTGTCATTTGTTGCAT
>JALSLA010000072.1 GCA_026988515.1 Helicobacteraceae bacterium
CAAAGAGGGCTCCTAATGTCGGTAAGGTTTTCATGGGGTAACTCCTGTGGTGAAATATGTGTGCCTCGGTGACATCGTAGCGGGTAATGGTGTGTAAAGAATGTAGTCGGGAGAAAATACATGTAACATTACATGTATTTTAAGCGTTTAGAGCTGTGAGAGAAACTCAAGGCTGCGTTGCAGGCTGTTGTCGGGTCTGTAGATCTCTTCAGCAATCAGTATTCCGTTGGTTGTATCAATCCATTGATGTCGGGTGACACTGTCGCTGACGTATTTGATGTGAATGGTGTCAAAGGTTCCACCGGCAACCGTTTTGGTTTCATGCAGTGCGACAATGCTGTAGGCGACGTTTTCGGATGTCGTCTCGCCTGAGGTAGTCATATCGACACGAAAATTCCATGTCTGATTTTCACAGACCTCATGAAACGGTTCGCGCCAATAGGGTGAATAGGTGGTGGTTTTTGAGCTCAGTCCCGTACGTTCCAAAATACGTTTGGTAATATCTTTGTAGTTGCCGTTTGTAGTAAAATTGGTAACGACCGTTTCGACTTTGTTGCTTTCGCCGGAGCGGTACTCTGTGGTAACAGTCGTACCGGCATCTCGGGAGGTTAGGGTATGAACAATATCAAAATAACGGCTGCTGCCTCCGGTATAATACTTGGTATCACGCAGTAGCAATTTTTGTCCTACAGGCTCTTGAGGTAGCGTAATGCATACTGCATCGGTAGCGTTCTCTTCAACGCTGTCGTTATTTTCGGGTTGTGTATCGGCAGTACTAAACGTACCTGAGGGTGCTGTTTGAACGGTGTTGCCGACAATTTTGTAGTCAATATTGAGTTTCTCAGAATATTTAAAAGTACCGTTCTCTCTGACACCGACGAGCTTGTAGGCGGCCTTGTTGCCCGAAGCTAAGACCAGTACCCAGTCAAAGCGTAGCGAGCCGTCTCCGTCAACATCGCCGTTGAGCTGGAACATATACCACGTCGGTGCCGCTGGTCGCGGTGCAGACGATTGGGTATTTACTACTTTCCATCCAAATACACTTTTTGGTGTCGGTGCAACCCCGCGGAGTTGATACACGGTGCCCGATGCACTGGTATACGCCCAATCAAAAGGGTTGTTGTCGCCTTTAGGCGCAAAGTCGTAGGGAGAGAAACTTCCTGAGATGGTATAGTTTGTCTGTTGCTGCAGTGCTTGCTCGACTCTAGAGTCGGCTTGCAGCAGTGTTACGAAAGTACCCGTGACGAGCAACAGCTTGAACATAAGTTTTAGCATCGTAGCATTCCTTTGTTTGAGTGGAGTCATATCGAGCAATTCTACCATAAGATTTTAAAAAGTTTAGTTTGGCGTAATGCGCTTTTAGCTATAATCGCCCTTTAATTTTTCGATTTACATGTAAATGCAAGGAACTCCATTGAGCACGCCATTAGAGAACATCGACGAGATACTTTCACAGCACAAGCTGTCCCATGACGACTATAAGCATATTAAGACAATTTTGGGTCGTGAACCTAATTTGGTAGAAGTAGGTATTTTCTCTGCCATGTGGAGTGAACACTGCAGCTACAAGTCATCTAAAAAACACCTGAGCGGGTTTCCGACGACGGCACCGTGGGTTATTCAAGGACCCGGTGAAAATGCCGGTGTTATTGATATCGGTGACGGTTATGCGGCAGTCTTTAAAATGGAGAGCCACAACCATCCGAGCTTTATTGAACCCTATCAGGGTGCGGCAACGGGTGTCGGCGGTATTATGCGTGACATTTTTACGATGGGAGCGCGACCGGTTGCGAGTCTGAATTCGCTGCGTTTTGGCAATGTACATAATCGTGATGCCGTGAGTGCGCATCAACGTTATTTGGTACGCGGTGTGGTTGAAGGCATCGGCGGGTACGGCAACTGTATGGGTGTGCCGACTGTTGGTGGCGAGATGAGCTTTGACGAGTGTTACAACGGTAATATTTTAGTCAACGCCTTTAATCTCGGTATTGCCAAGAGCGATGAGATCTTTTACGGTAAAGCCGAAGGCGTCGGCAATCCGGTAATCTATGTGGGCTCAAAAACCGGACGTGACGGACTCGGCGGTGCCGTGATGAGCTCGGATTCGTTTACCGAAGCATCAAAGTCACTGCGCCCGACGGTGCAAGTGGGTGATCCGTTTACGGAAAAACTGCTCTTAGAAGCATGTCTGGAGCTTTTCAAGACGGATTATGTCGTCGGTATTCAAGATATGGGTGCCGCAGGCCTTACCTCAAGTTCGTTTGAGATGGCGGGACGCTCGGGAAGCGGTATGATCATGCATTTGGACAAAGTCCCCGCACGAGAAGAGGGAATGACGCCGTATGAATTTATGCTCTCCGAATCACAAGAGCGTATGCTTATTTGTGCCAAAAAAGGGAGCGAGCAGGCAATTATTGAGATTTTCAAGAAATGGGAACTTGATGCCGCCGTCGTCGGAGAAGTAACCGATACGGGACACATGGAACTCTTTTGGCACGGCGAAAAATGTGCCGATATTCCGGTAGATCCGGTCAGTGAAGAGGCACCCGTACTGGATCGCCCGACAGCACGTCCCGCTTATCTGGATACCATTGCTCATGTTCGTATTGATGATTTTTCGGCCGTCTCCAATCAGGAAGCCTTTGAGATGCTCTTTAGCACTATGGAAGTTGTTGACAAAGCCTGGGTATATCGGCAGTATGACTCTATGGTACAGACCAATACCGTTAAAAAAGGCGGAGAGCTTGACGCTTCGGTTATTCGCGTTAAAGAGAATGGCAAAGCGCTGGCGATGAGCAGTGACTGTAATGTTCGCTATTGCTACATTGATCCCAAAGGGGGTGCGGCTGCAGCGGTTATGGAGAGTGGCCGTAATGTAGCGATGAGCGGTGCGCGTCCGCTGGCAGTGACGGATTGTCTCAACTACGGTAATCCGGAAAACCCTGAAGTGATGTGGCAGTTCGCACAAGGATGTTTGGGTATTAAAGAGGCCTGTGCGGCACTTACAACACCGGTGATCGGTGGCAATGTGTCACTCTACAACGAAACCGACGGGATTTCGGTCTTTCCCACACCGTCTATTGCCACGGTCGGGGTTAATGATGATCAGAACAAGGTGCTGATGTCATGCTTTCAAGCAGAGGGAAATTTACTCTATCTCATTGGAGAGAGTCGCAGTGAATTCGGCGGTTCACTCTACATGAAAACGCTCTATAACACGGTAGCGGGAGTGTTGCCTGCTATTGATTATGACAAAGAGCTTGCTTTATGGGATCTGGTCATTGATGCCAACAAAAAAGGACTCTTGGCGGCTGCCAAAGACTGCAGTAGCGGCGGACTTGCCGTTGCCTTGGCAAAAATGGCGGCAACCGGTTCGCTCGGGTGTAATGTTTCCGTAAGATGTGATGATGTACGCGATATTTTTGCTGAAAGTATGTCGCGTGCCATTGTCGAAGTAGCTCCTGAAAATGCGGCGGCATTTGAAGCAATGACGGGTGCTTTGGCATGTCAGCAGATTGGTACGGTCGGCGGAGCGGTATTTACATGTAATGATGTGACTCTGGAGCTAAGCAGCGTGCAAGAGATCTATTTTACAACATTTCAGAAGATTATTGAACAAGATATTTAGGGCAGAAGTGCTGCCATTGTTAATGTTTTGTATAAATTTACATGTAAAAAGCAATACTACTGAAGCTGGAAATTGACCAATGTTCCGCTTAATGATTTTAAAAATGCCTCAAGGGCATCGAGCTGCTCTTTGGAGAGTTCCACGCCGATCTGGTGCTTGCTCATAATTTTAACGGCTTCGCGGAGTTCTGTAACGGCACCGTTGTGAAAATAGGGTGCCGTATCGGCAATATTGCGTAGAATCGGAACGCGAAAGGTACGTTCACCGTTTTTACCCATAAAATCGCCTTTGTTTTCAAAGGGAAAAGGGTGGTACATTTTAAAATTGAGACCAATGTGACTAATATGACGTCCTTTGGTAATTTCGTTAAAGCTTGTCGTGAGGTTAATGATACTGTTATAGTCGCGTAAAGGAAATTTTTGAATGCGTTGCCCGCCGATACTTGATCCAAAATGACACCCTTTGCACCCCATATCAATAAAGAGATTCAATCCGCGTTGCTCTTGTGATGTCAGTGCCGTTTCGTTGCCGTCTAAAAAGTCGTCGTAACGGCTGCGAGTTACCAAAGTTTTTTCATAAGCGGCAATGGCTTTGGTAATCGTATCGAATGTAATGGTTTGCGTTTTGAAGGCATTATAGAAAAGGGGTGCATAGATTGGATTGTTCTTTACGCGCGCTTCGACCAGTTCGGGAGTTGATGCCATTTCAAAGGGGGCCTGCATGGGTCCTTGTGCCTGCTCTTGGAGGGAAGCGGCCCGACCGTCCCAGAAAAAGTGTTTGGAGTAGGCGGTATTTAAGACGGTAGGGCTGTTCAGATGACGGGGGTTTTCAAGATTGCGGTAACCTATTGCCGTCGGTTTTCCGTCATCACCGCCTTTGGTAATATCATGACACGAGGCGCAAGAAAGGCTACGGTCTTTTGAGAGGTTGGCGTCGAAAAAAAGTTTTTTTCCTAAAAGTATTTTGGGAATATTGAGTGGGTTTGTCGGGTCATCTACCTCTGCCTTGAGGGCTTCAAAGGTTGTGGGTATGGAACGCAACCCTTTTTCAAGAGCTTTTTCTCTAAGTGTCTGATCGGCTGTTGCGCCGATAAACAGCATCATCACGAGTAATATCCATTGCATGGGCTCCTCCTTCAGAGCTAAATACTATTTATACCCTCTCTTTGCTTAAGTATTTGTTGAGTTGGTGATGAAAGCTACCATGAGCATTCAATGTTCAAGGGTGCACAGGGGTGTTGCCAGTCTTAAAAGTTCCGCTTCAACAGTTGCCGGTGTCGTTGCAACGTCATGAACATTACGATAGCTAAAGGTGTGGTCGTTATAACAGACGACGCTGTTGTTGTTCCCGTTAAGGAGGGCGTCTATAGCGTAGGTGACAAATCGGTATGCCATCAGTCGGTCGTATACGCTCGGATTACCGCCACGTTGCAGATGGCCGAGTACGTTCAGACGGGTCTCAATACCGACATCGTTGCTGAGCCATGTAGCGATAGCCTCGCGATCATGTGCAATGCCTTCGGAGATAATGATAATAAAATAGTGACGCCCCTCTTGAAGCTGCTGTTTTAAACGTGGCGTTATGCGCTGTAAGTCGTAAGGTATTTCGGGAACAAGGCAGAGTTCGGCTCCTGATGTCAGTGCCGACACCAGTGCCAAATAGCCGCATTCACGCCCCATGGTTTCAATAACAAAAGCTCGATTGAGAGACGCTGCGGTATCGCGGATGGCATCGATGGCAGTGCGTATCATGCCCAATGCCGTATCGACCCCCAGTGTGTAGGCTGTTCCAAAAATGTCGTTATCGATAGTTGCGGGAATGCCGCAACAGGCAATGCGATGCTCTTTGTAAAAGGTATCCATACCGCGAAACGAGCCGTCTCCGCCTAGAACAACCAACATATGAATGTGGCGTTTTTTGAGATTGAGTGCTGCTTGCGTACGGTATTTCGGTAGCATAAAACGTTCCGAGCGGCTTGAGCCGATCACAGTACCGCCTTTATTGAGAATACCTGAGACATCACGGTAGTGTGCTTCGCCGATACGGTCGTCAATGAGTCCCTCATAGCCGTCATAGACAAAATACGGCGTACACGCGTTGGCAATAGCATACTCAACAAAACGTTTTAAAGCGGGATTCATTCCTGATGCATCCCCACCGGAACATACGATGGCAATAGAGCGCATAAGATTCCTTTGAAATTTACATGTATATTGGGATTATACAGTAGCGCGCTATGACTTTCAAACTATTTAAATGATAATGATTCTTATTAAAAGAATCTATTAAGCTAAAATATATTATTATTCTAATAATCATTATTAAAAAGGAACTTCAATGACCCGATTAACCCGCTCTTTAGTAGTAGGTGGTATGATCACCCTAAGTGCTTCTGCGAGTGTCGAAGAGGATATTGCGCAGTTACAAACAGAACTGGAACATTATAAAGAGATGACACAGAGCCTGATTGATGAGGTTTCTGATGTAAAATCAGGGTTTAACTATGCCGTGGTTGATACGACGCAGGCACATTACGGTATGGGAAATGCCGCGTCAAAAGTCTACTATTCAAAGTCGCCGCTTTCCATTGGCGGGTATGGTGAGATGTACTGGGCCAATCCCGATAATGGTGATAATTTTGCCGATGTGTATCGGTTTATTCCCTATATTGGCTACCGTTTCAGCGATCAGATTATTTTAAATACCGAAATAGAGTTTGAACACGGCGGCGATAAGGTAGTGGTTGAATTTCTCTATTTGGATTTTCTGCTCAATACAAACGTGAATATTCGTCTGGGAAACCTGTTGGTTCCTATGGGCTTGATCAACTTGCGACATGAACCGACACTTTTCAATACGGTACAGCGTCCTGAACTGGAGCGGAATTTGATTCCTTCAACATGGAATGAAAATGGTGTGTTGGTGTATGGCAGTGTCGGTGAAAGTGATGTTGAGTATACATTGGGACTGGTCAATGCATTGGATCTGAAATCGGGCAATGAAGCATCGCAGACCCAATGGATACGCAAAGGGCGCATCGGTTCACGAAACAAAGGAGTCATGAATCGCGTGGCCGTTGTCGGACGTTTGGACTATCGCGGCTACAACGGGCTTCTTATCGGTGCTTCGGCATATTATGGCGATGCCGCACAAGGTGCGGTAAGCGGTTCACGAGCATTTATCTATGCCTTGCATGCAAGTTATGAGTCGGGTGCTTTTAAGGCAAAAGGGGTCTATACGGCCACATCAGTCAGTGATGCTGAAGTGTGGAATAATCCTGAAGCGGCTACCAAAGCGCAAGGCTATTATGTCAATGTCGAATATAATGCGTTTGCACCACTTTCAACCTCAATGCGTCTGCCGGTTTTTATTCAGTATGAGGCGTATGATCCGACCCAGAAAACCCTTTCGCCGCAAAATCCCGATAACGAGGTGCGTCATATTAATGTCGGCATCAATTTTTTTCCGCATGAGCAGGTGGTTTTGAAAATGGACTATATGATGACCCGTTACGATAATACGCTCAAAGCGGATGCCAATACCTTTGCTTTGGGTTTGGGTTTTGTCTTTTAGAGGAGCACGGATGGGACATCTATTTATTGGAGTACTGATGGCGGCAGGATGGCTCCATGCGATGCCTCTGATCTCGCCGTTTGATGCAATCAAGCAGAGTTATGGACATAATGGCGTACACATTAGCAAAAAGAATCTTCTGTTAACCAATAAGGAAGCTTTGGCAGTGTCAGCGCTGGCCAAGGTAAGAATGACGAGTAAAATTTACCGTATTTTTAAAGTGAGTGATGCGAACGGCATTCATGCGTTTGGTGTATTAATTACCAAAAAAGTACGCAGTAAAAATGCTGCCGTACTCTATCTGATTGAGCATGACACGGGAATGCTTAAAAGTATTGAAATTGTTGCGTTTAACGAACCTTCGGAATATATTCCCTCGAAAAGATGGTTGCAGCAATTTGACGGAAAAAAATCAGGAGACGTGTTACGTGTGGGTACGAACATTCCCACCATTACGGGTGCCACCATGTCGGCACGGACGTTGACCGACGGGGCACGGTTGGCACTGGCAATTTACGAGATCGTATTACGAGGTAAGCCGTGAAATTTTTAATACATAACGATCTTCATAGCAGATCTTTGATGCGTCTGTTGTTGGCGGGACTTCAGGTGTTTGTACTGCTTTTTTTATTGTTTGATGTTGTGTATAAATCCGAACAGATCGGTTTTTCGTATGAAGATGTCACTACCTATCTGTTTGGCAGTGAAGCACTGTTTATAGACGCCGTTGTATTAAAAGCGCTGTTGGAGATGCTTCATGCCGACACCTTTTTCATTATGATGGTATTACTCACTTTAGGAAGCGTGTATGCACGTATCTGTTCTTCAAAGAGGCGTGCGTTGTATGCAGTACATACGGTGATGATTGCGGCATTTGTTGCCATCATATCGCTATTGGCGGCACGATACATCAGCGAATATTTTATCGGACTGTGGATGGTCGGCTTTTGGCTGTGGCATCTTGGTGCAGCCGGTATGTCATTGGAGATACTGTGGCAGTTGCGACGTTAATGAAAACTATTTATTGCCATGCTATTGTCTATTTTACACTTTTTGGCGTACTCCTTCTTGGAAGCGGTATATGGCTTTGGGGTTTGAAAGCGGGATTTACGGTTGAACAGCTGCAGCAGTACTATTGTGGAAACGATCTGCTCTTTATGCAGGCAAAAAGTACTCAAGGAGTATTGGAAGTGGCACTGCCGCATGCGCTGGGTATGGGACTTTTTATGATGGTCACTGCCCATTTTATGCTTTTTGTGCCACAACGACACCGCAGACAGATCATACGGCTCATTGCAGTGTGGCTTGTCAGCGCCTTGGTAAGCATTACCGCACCCTTTGGCATTGTTTACGGTTGGAGCGGGTTGACAGAAGCCAAACTGGTGGCACTCGTAGTGTTTCAGATACTCGGTTTTTATCTGTTATGGAGGGTGTTCCAGGCCGCATTTACGGATCGCCGTGAATCATTTTAGAGATAATGCCCTCTTTGGTCGTAAATTCATGACGCAATACACCGGCAATGTGCATCACTACAAAGAGAATGAGTGGCTGCATCATCCATTCGTGAAAATCTTTCAGACTCTCGGCGAACGTTTTTGAAATACCTAAAAACTCATGAAAATAGAGTACGGTTCCACTCAGTGCCATGATGAGAATCGTGGCGCAAAGCAGCAGATAGGTTCCGGCTTTAAGCTTTTGCATACCGGTAGTTTTCATGACGGTGATGATAGGGAGTTCTGATTGTTTGGTTACCACCATATAGATGCGAAGTGCTATGGAAATACCTAAAATAACGGCAAAAGTATAGTGCCACTCCCACATGGGTGCGCGGATGGCTTTGGCAACAACTTTAGCACTCTCTGCCGTAATGTCGGTACCCAGTTGTGCCAGCTGGGTCTGAATGATTTCGGCATTGCTGCGCCAGCTTAAAAAGGTCTTACGAAGCAGTACCGTAGCCAGCAGTCCTAAAACCGACAGTGCCATCAAGCCGTGCCAGATGCGATATATCGGGGTGAATTGTTTACTCATTGTAATCTCCTTTGGGGTATGGAATAAGGTAGGTTGAAAGCTGAGCGCTCTGTAGGTGTTCTTTTTGTGTCGTTATGATGACATACGCAAGATCGAGATTGTTTAAAAAACGAATAGCCCGCTCTGTGGGCATGACCGAAGCGGCCGTTGCATAGGCGTCAAGGTCGCTGTTGCTCAATGATGTGGAGACAAGGGTAATCGAGGCAAACGTTTGTTGTGCGCGTTTACGTTTGGGGTCAATAAGATGGTTGTGTGCTACCGTACCGACATAGCGGTTGTAGTTACCGCTTGTTGAGATGGCACTCTGACGATGGCGCGTGCGGTAACGTGTTGTACGTGTCGGATCAAAAGGATTTTGTATGGCAACATCGCATTGGTCGAGACAACGGATGTCGCCTCCGGCGGCAATGACTCCTGAAGTGATATTGTGGTCGCGATACAGCGCGGCAACGGCATCGACTCCAAACCCTTTTCCCATACCGCCTAAATCTAAGGTTATATCAGAAGGTGTGACGGCACGATGCGGTGTTATGTGCACGGCACCGAAGTTGAGCGTAGCACTCTGGAGTGATGCCGAAGTCGGAATCTGTTCATCTGCTCCGAAACGGTAGCGTTTTTTGGTAATGGCGCCGACCGTAATGTCAAAGTACCCCTCTGTTTGCACCCAATAACGCTCAGAGAGTCGCAGTGCGTTGTAGGTGTCAGAACCAATGGAGATATTATGCTCACGGTTAAGCCGATAGATATCGGCACTGCTACGGTAACTTGAGAGTGCGTTTTCTACAGCTTTAAAGCGTTCAAACCCTGCTTCTATCCAGTCAAAGTGATGTGCCGGCAGCGAGATGGTAACAACCGTTCCCATATGGACTTGAGATCGTGAACTGTACTCCTGTGCCGTGAGCGATACAGACAAAGAGATTATCAGTACAACCCATTGAAACACCGGTGACTCCTCAAGATATTTTTACATGTAAATGTATGCATTGGTATCATATCATACTCAATATAATTAAATTAAGAGCCATTGAGAGTCTGTCTAATCAAATAAAGCGTATAATACACAAAAAATTATTGCGGAGTATGCCATGCGTTGGTTGACAGGAGTCATATTGCTTACCGTGACACTGCTGATGGGTCTGCTGTTTACTCCGTTTGGCAATGCTGCGCTTAAGCCGTTGATCGAGTCGCAACTTCAAGAGAGAATCGCTGCACCGGCACGTCTTGAGCAGTTCTCATTAGGGCTGTTTCATTTGAATATGACGCTGCATATTGCTAAAGCGGATCGTATTGTACTGCACGGAGCGTATTCCATTTTCGATCAGAGTGTCGATATGACCTATGCCGTTGATGTACATGACCTTTCGCTCTTCAATGCACTGATGCCGCGCCCACTGCAAGGGCCGTTACAGACAAGCGGCACCATTGTCGGAGAGCGAGATTCTATGGCAGTTCAAGGTCGTGGAAGTTTGATACAAAGCCGTTTTGACTATATCGTGAGTCTGCAAGACTTTGAACCAAAAGGTCTGAATATTCAAGGAGACCTGAAACTGCAAGAGATACTGCATGCAACCATGTTCACACCCGTTGCCGATGCCGATATTGCGCTTCATGCCGATATACAACGGCTCGACCTTAACAGACTTGAACGTTCTACAGGAGAGGCGTTCATAAAAGTTAATGAAGGACGTATCAATACGAAGGCGGTCCGACAAGAGTACAATATGACTCTTGCAGATACCCCTTTTGCGGTTGATATAAATCTTACCATGGCACAAAGCGAGGCAGATATTGTTATGGATGCACGTATTGCCGAGGATTCGAAAATAGCATGTGATACAACATTTCATGCAGCAACACAGAGTGTTGATGGAATGTATCGTATTGACATTAAAGACCTGTCGCTATTGTCTGCAATAGCGGGAATACCGTTGCACGGGCCGTTTCATACCAACGGTACCGTTAAAGGTAATCACAAACAGACAACGATTGAAGGTGATGGCGGTATCGTATCTACACAGGTGCAATACAGCCTTTTTTTAGAAAAGTTTGAAGCCAAGCGGCTAAAACTCAACGGTGATGTAGCCCTGCATGAACTGCTCTATTTGGCGGCACAGCCTATCTATGCCAGAGCTGATATCAATCTTTTAGTCGCCATGAGTAATCTGGAGAAAGAGGCGCTTACGGGTGTGGTGAAAACTCAGGTGAACAGTGGGACGCTCAATAGCGTATTGCTGCAACGAGATTTTAATCTCTCCGTACCGCTAACTACCTTTAAAGCGGAAGCAACCACACAAATTGTAGACTCTGTCGCCTCATCTTCCATCGATATGATCAGTACCATTGCGTCGTTGCAGACACAAGAGACACTTTTTAGTATGAAAGACGGTACGTTTCACAGTGATTATAAAGTCATTGTCGATGATTTGAATGCGTTGCAGTTTGTGACACAACGCCCTTTAAGAGGTGGAGCAACAGTGACGGGTGAAGTGACCTACCGCACCGATCTTGAAGTTACGGCACACAGTGATATTTTAGGCGGTAATATCGATGCGCTTCTTCGCCATAACAAACTCTCGGCAACACTTCAAGAGGGGCGCACTACGGCATTGAGTAACATGTTGATGTTACCGAATGTATTTGCCTCAACAATAAACGCAACGCTGGATTATAATCTATTGAGTAACAAAGGGAGACTGGCGGCACGGCTTGCAGAGGGAAAAATTCAGCCGAATGTATTGACACGGATGTTGCAGCGGGCAACACGCTTTGATCTTACCCAAGAGGTGTATGAGATGACGGAACTCAATAGTACCATCGACAATCAGGTGGTGACGTCGAATCTCTCGATGCACAGTCGATTGACTACTATTAAAGCGCGCGATGCCGTACTCAATTTACGACGTAATCGTATTGATGCTACACTCGATATGATACTAGAGCACTATCGGATTCCCGTAACGGTTCATGGAGATATCGATGCACCGCATATTGGCATGGATGCCAATAAAATGTTTCAAGATGAGGGCAAAGAGAGACTTAAAGAGCTGATTGACACCAAGCTTGACGATGCGCTGTCACCGGAAGCAAAGGCACTGTTAAAAGGTTTGTTGCACTAGTGGCGTTACTGTTTTTGGAGATGCTGAATATAGACTTGAAGATTCTCTTCGAGCATATGTTCGTAATCTTTTAAAAGCGCATTTTTGACAATCTCTTTGTCGCGAGAAAGATCACTGGCGGCAATAGAGGCTTCAAAGGCACTAAAACGCGTTGCGGCATAACGAAAGGCAGTGCCTACTTTTTCGGTAGAGTACTCCTCATGTTGTGCAAGTGTGTTGGCAAGATCAATAAATTTGTCGGCCAAAGTGTAGAGTGTGTCGATATCGAGCGGTTCATTAGTGTCGTGACTCACGGTTGTCCTTTAAAGCGTTTACGATATTCTACACTATAAAGTTACTGCTATGTAAATGTTTCATAGGCAGCTAAACTCTTTTTCGGTAAAATCTTCTCTAAAATTGTGTTAAGGAACGGAATGAAACGCGCCCTTTTAAGTGTGAGTGATAAAAGTAATATTGTAGAGTTTGCTTCGGCTCTGGTTCGCAACGGATTTGAGATTGTCTCAACCGGAGGCACCTATACAACAGTTTGTAATGCCGGTATTGCGGCTATAGAGATGAATGAGGTAACGCAGTTTCCTGAAATACTCGACGGTCGGGTAAAAACATTGAATCCCTATGTTCATGGCGGTATTTTGTACCGTCGTGATCTCCAGACACATTGCGATACGGTAAGTGAACACGGTATCGTCGGTATTGATCTGGTTTGTGTCAATCTTTACCCCTTCCAAGCGACAATTGCACGTACGGAGGATTTTGACGAAATTATTGAAAATATCGATATCGGCGGTCCGGCGATGGTACGATCGGCTGCTAAGAATTTTCAAGATGTGCTTATTGTTACCGATACCGATGATTACGATCGTGTGATTCAGGCAATTGAAAATCGTCAGGATTCGTTCGAATTTCGACGTGATTTAATGATTAAAGCATATGAACACACAGCTGCCTACGACAGTATGATTGCCAACTATATGAACCGTCGTTTCAATGAAGGAATGGGAAAAACACAGTTTATTGTCGGTCACAAGGTGATGGATACGCGGTACGGTGAAAATCCGCATCAAAAAGGAGCGTTGTATGAGTTTGACAATTTCTTTAGCAGACATTTTAAAACGCTTAAAGGCGAGGCGAGTTTTAACAATTTGGGCGACATCAACGGAGCGGTAAAAATTGCGGCAGCTTTTGGTGACAGTCGTGCCGTCTGCATTGTCAAACACGGGAACCCTTGCGGTTTTGCCATTCGTGACAATTTGCTTGATGCTTATACCGAGGCGTTGAAATGTGACCCTGTTTCAGCATTTGGCGGGGTAGTGGCGCTTAACGGTACGGTTGATGCCGCATTGGCGGCGAAGATGAATGAGATGTTCTTAGAGGTTGTTATTGCCGGACGTATTACGACAGAAGCACAGGAGATTTTTGCTACGAAAAAACGTCTGAAACTCTTTGAATATGGCAGCGATCATATTGTTTTGTCGCATGATACTAAAGATTTTAAACATATTGACGGCGGCTTTGTTTTTCAAGATGCCGATTGTATCGGTGAGCAAGAAGTTGCCAATGCCACATTGGTGAGTCATCACCGTGCATCGGACCAAGAGCGCAGCGATGCCGAAATTGCCTATAAGGTGGCAGCACTGACAAAATCCAACTGTGTCGTCTATGTGAAAGAGGGTGCTATGGTGGCTGTGGGCATGGGGATGACATCTCGTGTAGATGCGGCCCGATGTGCGTTAAAAAAAGCAGAAGAGATGGGACTCGACGTCAGCGGTTCGGCACTGGCATCGGAAGCTTTTTTTCCGTTTCGCGACTCTATTGACGCGGCGGCTGCCGCCGGTGTGACAACGGTGATTGAGCCGGGAGGTTCCATGCGTGACGATGAGGTGATTGCAGCAGCCAATGAGCATGGTATGGCACTCTATTTTTCTGGTGTACGTCACTTTTTACACTAAATATTATTGGTACATTGTACCGTTTGGAAGGGTTCATAGATGCAATACAAAGGGCATGCCTATTTTATTTTTGATGAAAACTCTCGAAGCATAACGGAACAGATAGAAAACAATGCGTACGGCACACGCATTAGTGCCTTGCATGTCAACTATTTTTTAGAACATGTTGATACACTCGCCGTCGATATAAAGCATCTTGTGCTCAGTGTCGCATCTGAAAGAATTAGCGAACTGCTGGCTGTAGCATATCGTTACGGCTTCTCTGTGGGCATTGTACCGATGCCTTCGCAAAAAGTACTCATTAAAAATCTTTATTGCGACAGTGATGTTGCCAAAAATATTGAGCTGGCACTTCGTGAAGAGAGCATTGCTATTGATGCAGTGGAGATCAACGGAGAATTCATCTACTCACAGGGTATTATCGGCAGGGCACCGCTGATCGGCAGAGCATCGACACGGACACGGCACTCTTTATGGCAAAGTATAGTCTATGCCGTTAAAGAGTTTTTCACGATTGAGCTGCAGGAGTTTGAGATTATTACGGAAAACGGGCGAGTGGTTACAACGGCCGGAAGCGGGGTAGTGATTTTAAACCATACGCGCAGCGGATTGTTGTCACGGATCTTTAATTTTGATCAGTCGGTGCGTGACGGAGAGATTACGGCAGTGATCATTTCACCATTTTCTATTATGGAGTATATACGGCTGTTGCTGTCCATTTTTTACAGCTCTAAAAACGATCGGGTATTGCCGCATGCCATTGGATACATTAAAACAAAAAGTCTGAATATTACGGCCAGCCGCAGCACCCGACTCTATTTTGATAACGGCAAAAGTATGGAGTTGCCTATTACATGTAAAATTCTTCCCGATGCACTGCTCTTTAATGCCAGCGAGGAGTTTTGGCGTCATAACGAGAAGAAGAACAGTGCTAAAGAGACCGTTAAAATTGACAATCTTCCCGATAAAAACGAAGCGCAAAAATATGTGGGTAAACACATTCCTTTTTTTACGTATGCATCAGAAGAGCGTTTTCGCGACCTGTTTCAGATGTTGCGCGTCGATGCAAAAGTGAATCAAAGCTACCTTTATTTAATGATATTAAGTACGTTGTTAGCATCAATCGGACTGTTTGCCTCGAGTGCTGCGGTTATTATTGGGGCCATGCTTATTGCCCCGCTGATGACACCGATTGTATCGCTTTCCATGGGACTGTTGCGGGCTGAGTCCGATATGATTCAAAACTCTCTCATTAAAATTGCTGTAGGTATTGTTTTGGCATTGGGAGCGTCATCGCTAGTGGGCATACTTATACCCTATTCGGAGCTGACTTCTGAGATGAAAGCCCGTATTGATCCGACACTGCTGGACTTGAGTGTTGCTATTGTCTCCGGTGTTGCCGCAGCCTATTCCAAATCGTTTAAAGAGATTATGCAGAGCTTGGCGGGTGTGGCGATTGCCGTTGCTTTGGTACCGCCTCTGGCAACAGCCGGTATTGGATTGGGGCAAGGGAATATGGCAATGTTCAACGGTGCCTTTTTACTTTTTTTTACCAATCTGGTCGGCATTACAATTGCCGCGGTAGTGACGTTTCAGCTTTTAGGATTTTCCAATGTGGTTAAAAGTAAAAAAAGTGTAATGTTTGTTTTTGTTTTATTGTTGGCTATCAGTATACCGCTCTACTTCTCTTACGATAAAATGTTACAAAAACATCAAATAACACAGCAGTTGAAAGCACGGCATTTTCAAATTCACGGTAAAGAGATTGTTATCGGCAATGCAACGGCTCAGATTCATGGAACGGTTCGGGAAATTGAGCTGAAACTACGGGTGCGAGAATCGTTAGACCGCCATGATTTAAAGCAGTTAAAAGAGAAAATACACCAACTTTTCGGTGAGGACCTGATTATAAAGGCAACGGTAGAGTATCTACTGTAAGCATGTTACAAAATATTACAAAATTAATTTTGTGTAATATTTTTCGGTTTATTAAGGAAGTGTTAAAGCATAATAATGTTATAGTTTAAAGCTATTAAAAAGCTGAGCAAACAGGCAAAACAAAAGATCGTTTGGTTTTTTAGTAAGTATCTTTCTTGATAAGGGGTATTTTGATGAGAGAAAAAATACTTGTAGTATTTATGGCTCTTGGGCTAAGTTTTGGCATGCTTCATGCAACCGAGGCTTGTTCAGAAATTGAAGTCATGGCAGTTCAAGAGACACTGCAAAGTTACAGCGCTTCTGAAAGCGAAACGGTGGAGGTAGTGATTCATAATCCGGACTATTGTCTGTCAACCATTACCGATATTTCACTAAGTGATTCGGAAAACTTTGAGCTCGATCTTGATTTTGGTGCAGTTCCATGCGGTAGTGATGAGTTTTCTATGCGCGGATATCAGTTTTGTACAGTTGGTGTAACATTTAAACCGACAACGTCTGACGGTGATTTTGAGACGGATGTACAAGTCAGTACGACATCAACGCCGGTAGCCTGTGCTACGGTTGAAGGTGAAGTAGTTGTATGTGATGAATGCAATAGCGATGATGATGACGACAATGATGACAGCGACGGCTCTTGTGGACATGGCGGACATGGTCATCATGGTGGAAACTGTGGACATGGCGGACATGGCGGTCACGGTGGACATGGAAAATGTGGCATCGACCGTGATGATGATCGTACGGCATGCTCCCATCGACATAACCGCTGGTGTGGTTACAATGAAGATGACAACGATGACAATGACAATGGACACACGTGTCCACCTTTGGATCCTGTCAAAAAGCTCATGGATTCCGATGCAAGAAACTACATTAATTGTCTGAACCTGATCAATCCGGTCGGAACATCGGTAGTCGAAGTATATGATGATATTGTCTACTTCAATGACTATAATGAAAAAGAGGTAGGTCTTGCAACATTTTCATTGGATGATGTTGTTGATTTTCCATCAATGTTAACCTTTACGGCAACTATTGAAGAAGGGCTCTTTATGCCGCGAATGAGCGGTGACGACGGACAGTACATGACGACTGACGTTAAAGTAACGAAGCAATACGGATTTATGTTTCCGAATGACTTTGACTTAACCGAGTTGAATTTCACGACATGGGGACGTTCGTTTACAGGTTCTATTGAAGATCTTTCCGTTACGGAAGTAACCAATGAGAATCTTCTTGACTAAATAGTTCTTGCGAGAGAAAAACATAAAACTCCTAAATCTGGGCTCGCCCCAGATTTAATAACTGCTTCACGAGGCATGAATAGGTTGATTGACACACACTCAACTTTTATGCTATAATCTGCATTAAATATCAAACAATTATTAGGAAACAACATTATGAGTAACAGTTTATATGAGACACTGGGTATCAGCTCGAATGCCAGTGAAGCAGAGATAAAAAAAGCATATCGTAAATTAGCACGGCAATATCATCCTGATGTCAATAAAGAAGCCGGTGCCGAAGAAAAATTTAAAGAGGTTAATGCCGCTTATGAAGTATTAAGCGACAAAGAGAAACGAGCAAAGTACGATCAATACGGCGATGCAATGTTCGGCGGTCAGAATTTTCATGATTTTGCACAAGGTCAAGGTGCCGGTGTTGACTTGGATGAGATATTACGCAATATTTTTGGCGGCGGCGGTTTTAGCAGTGGCGGTTTTAGCAGTTCGGGAGGCTTCAGCGGCAGCTTTGGCGGCGGCGGTTTTTCATCTCAACAGAGTATGAATCTTGATGTCGAGGCCAATGTAACCATTCCGTTTCATGTAGCAGCATTGGGCGGTAAACATTCGGTTTCGCTGCAAGGAGAGAGTTTCGACATTAAAATTCCCGCCGGTATTAAAGCCGGTGAAAAGCTTCGTGTTCGCGGAAAAGGCAAATCTGCAGGTTCGCAAAGCGGTGATCTTTATCTTAAAATACATGTAGCTCCAAGCAGTGAGTACGAACGTGAAGGTGATGACCTTATTAAAAACTTTGACGTCTCTCTTCATGATGCGCTTTTTGGCGGTAAAGTCGCCATTGACACGTTGGAAAAAGAGATTAAACTGAAGATTCCTGAAAATACAAAGAACGGACAACGTTTTCGTGTGAAAGGGATGGGAGTAAAAAATCGTAAAAGTGCTCAACGGGGGGACCTCTATTTGCAGGCTAACGTTGTTTTGCCTAAAGTTAGTGATTTAGATGACGATCTTGTCGATATGATGAAAAAGAAACTTCCAAAGGAGTAGGGCATGCACCATTATGATGAACCGGTTTATCTTATTAGTATTGTCGCTAAGATTCTCGATATTCATCCGCAGACGCTGCGCCAGTATGAACGGGAGAATCTTATTACTCCGTCACGTTCCAATGGGAGAATCCGTCTCTATTCGCAACGCGATATTGACAAAATCAAGATGATTTTGCGGTTGACACGGGAGTTGGGTGTCAATCTTGCGGGTGTTGATATTGCCATTCGGCTTAAAGAGCAAATTGAGGTGATGGAGCAAGAGATTGCCGAGTTGCGCCATACCATTGCCAGAATGCAAAACGGCAGCAGTGTACCTCCGGAAAAGTCATTGGTGACGAAACGCAGCGTTTATGAGATGATTATTTTTGAGGATGAGTAATTACTCCTTGGAGCGTTGAATGACGGCACCTAACGCCTTCAGTTTGCTCTCAAGTTTTTCATAACCCCTGTCGAGATGATAGATACGGTGAATATCGGTTTCACCGTCAGCTATAAGCGCCGCTAAAACGAGGGCGCTTGATGCTCTTAAATCAGTGGCCATAACATCGCTTCCTGAAATTTTTGAAGGACCGGTAATGGTTGCAATATGTCCGCTAAGTTTAATATCTGCACCCAAACGCTGGAGCTCACTGACATGCATAAAACGGTTTTCAAATAATCGCTCTTCGATAGTGGAGGTCCCCTCAGCCTGGGTACACAGTGCCATAAATTGTGCTTGCATGTCGGTAGGAAATCCCGGGTACTCTTGCGTAACGATATTGACGGCTTTTACTTGTTGTGCCGGGTGAATGGTAATGGAGTGTTCGTTAATATCACAATGAAACCCCATCTCTTCAAGCTTGGCAATAACGGTCTCTAAATGTTTGGGTTCTACATGAGTCAGCGTAATTGTGGAGTTTGTAATGGCTCCGGCGCACAGGTAAGTTCCCGCTTCTATTCGATCGGGAATCACATCAAACGGAGCAATATCGATGAGGGTTCCGTTATTGCCGTGAATGGTTAAGTCGGCACTGCCGATTCCTTCAATAGCAATACCGCTGTGTTGCAGGACTTCACACAATTGTACCACTTCCGGTTCACGTGCGGCATTGGTAATGGTTGTTGTACCGCGTGCCAGTGCCGCTGCCATGACAATATTGGCCGTTCCCGTAACGGTGATTTTGTCAAAGACAATGGAAGCACCGCTGAGTCCTTCGGGTGCTTCTGCCAGAACATAACCACTCTTAATGGTTATGATTGCTCCCATTTTTTCCAAGGCTTTTAAGTGTAAATCTATGGGACGTTGGCCAATGGCGCACCCTCCCGGAAGCGAGACTTCACAGTGCCCAAAACGTGTCAGAAGCGGTCCTAAAACCAGTATGGAGGCACGCATGGTTTTGACAATATCATAGTTGGCTTTGGTGTCGGTTAGCGAGCCGGTATTAATAGTGATACGATGCTCGTTAAAGCTACATTCGGCGCCTAGGTTCTGCAGTAATTTTAAGAGTGTTTTGATGTCGACAACTTCAGGAACGTTGCCTATGGAAACGGTATTTTTTGAAAGCAGTGTCATTGCAATGAGTGGTAATGAAGCATTTTTAGCTCCGGAGATGGCAACGCTTCCGTGAAGCGGTGCGTGACCGTGTAGTTTCAAATAGTCCATGAGTCCCCTAATCGTTAAAGTGTGACATTATAATCTAGCAATGATTAATTTTTACAATGCTCCTCACACCTCGTCACATCGAGGCTGACGCTGCATTTCGAATATGATCAATATTGAGAGACTGCTTGCAGATGACACGTTTTCCACGTGACGTTTTGTCAATACGCTCTACAATTTGAATATCAAAATCGATAGCGCCTTGCAGTAGGGCATTCATGCCCGCAGCTATGGCGTGCGCATCAATATGGTGACCTTCAAGTAAGACAGTGACTTTTCCCGGATCGCTTTGAATGTACTGAATGGCATGAATGTTGTCTGAAGCCAGTTGCGCACCTTCGGAGGTTGTAGTAGCTGATGTCATCGAAGTAATGGAGATGAGTCGAAGATCATGTGTGACCAAAAAGTCTTGTGTACGCCCTTCAATATTTTCAACAGTGTTGACAATGTCACAATTGGGGTAGTACTCAATATCACCGGTCGCACGGTCCGAGGTCTGATAGTTGATAAAGGGCATCACGAAATTATCAAAGCTGGTGGTCACGATCTCTTCATCAATAATACGCGCCATGCCGTAAGATGATAAAAAGCGGTAGAAGCCGTCATTGATCTTAAAAGCAATGGCATTGCGTTCGGTGTGACCGTAGTGGGTGAGTACATCCGCCTTGAAATGATCTTGAATCATTTGGAGTTCATGGGGGTAGAGCGTCTCTGATGCTACTACGATACCTTGGAGTTTAAGCGGGGGTAAGCCATATTTTACTGACTGTTTGACAAAACTCAAAACGGCACTGGGGTAACCGAAAAAAAATTTGGGTTTAAACTTTTTGGCTTTTTTATAGATACGGGGGAACGCATCGGAATTCATATAGCTGCCGCACAGAAAAAAATAGTTGTCGACCGGTTCATATTCCCAAAAGATGTTTTTGTGAGGCTTGAATACTTCACGACCCCGTGAGAGTAGCGAACGATCGCGATAGTTGTAGCCGATTTGTGAAAAAATATAGTTGTTGTAAGCCTTCTCTTTGGCTCTGCTGGAGCTTGGAAGCAGATATTTTGTAGGGGTAGAAAGTGATCCGCCCGAATAGTAGGCAACCGGTTTTTCAATGCTGTCGGTATAAAGACGCTCAAGATGGGTCTTAATGGTCTGTTTGTTTAAAGCGGGAAAACGCGCAATATCGTCAAGTGATTTAAATGCTGTCGCATCGATGCCGTGTTCGAGAAACAGATGACGGTAATAGGGAATATGCTCTTGGGCAAAAAGCAGGGTCTCTTGTGTTTTGTTATATAGAAAATCCAACTGAAACTGTGTGTCGGCCTCTTCAAATCGGCGTAAGAGTATTTCATGTACAGTATAGTGTTTTCCAAAGCGAACCGAAAGGGGAATATTGCCGTACAGGGAACCTAAAAAGGTTTTTAGAGATTGCGGAAAACTGTAATAGACCTCTTTATAATTGTGCAATACCTCTTCAAACGTCACTAAAAAAACCTTTATCTGTGATTGAAGACGATTATATACTAAAAGAAATTAAGGTGATATAAAATTCTTTACTAAAAATATCATGAGTACTCCTTTCTAAGAGATAACGGAAAACTGCTATAATACATGTAAATTATGTAAAGGGGAGTTGTTGAGTTCTGCGCTGGATCGACTGAAACATCTTACGGCTAAAATAACGAGTTATGAGCTTGCTCGCAAAGAGAATTTAAAAGCCTTAGAAGCGTTATATGAAAAACTGCATATTAATGAAAAAGTAGCTACTTTTCAAGACCTTTTCGCCTTTAAGGCGATGAATCTTTCGGGCCTCTCGCTTCAGAGTGAGAATCTGGGTGCCATTAAAGAGAAAAAATATGTTCAAATTATTGCCATTACTTACGATAATACCAGTAAAGTAAAAAACAAAAACAGCTCGTTAGGCTATTTTGGACGTTCCGAGAAAATTGATGTAACGCTAAAAAACGAGATTGTCGCTTTTGTTCTGCGGTGGCGTTTTGAAAAAAGTTTTATGACGCTGGAACATTACCATGATATGATCAATACGCTCAAAGCGTAACCGAATGAAACGTGCGTTTTTTTTAATATGGTTGCGCTGGGCGGTGTGGGTAACTCTCTTTAGTATCAGTGGCGCCATGTTGATAGCTTTTGGTATGACGTTAGTACTCTATCTTGTTAAAGGAGCGGTACCGCTAGAGGGTGAAGTGCTTGATGCGTTAGGCAGTATTGCACGATTTTGGTTTGGTGTGAGTTGGAGTATCACTTTGCCTTTAGGTACTTTTTTAGGTATGAAACAGCTGTTTGCCCGATGTTACTCAGGGTACAGGTTGCAGCTTTTTACATGTAATTTGGAACGTGTTGAAAAGGTACACTATAATCATCTTGTTAAAGCATGGCGTAAATGGCTCTTTTTTACCGTTTGGGGCGTTGCCGTCTGTGTCTTGGTGGTTACGGCGTTACAAATGGCAGTGCAGGGGCAGATAGACATTACGTTGTGGTTTCACAGCGATACACTGTATGGTTTCGTGATGTTCTCGTCATGGGCGACACTCTCTTTAATGGTGCGACGATGCCCTTCAATGGTCTTGGAACAATGTTAGTTTTTTTAGATGTTGAGACAACGGGTCTTGCCGATACCGATCGTATTTGTGCACTGGGTGCTATTGCACGAACCGATATGACCGTATCCGTGTGCAATGAACTGATTCATCCGCAGCAAAAAATTCGACCCGACGCGATGATGATCCACCATATTACTAACGAAGCGGTCACAGAAAAACCTTTTTTTAGAGCCTCTTTTGCATGGACATGGTTGCAGGAGCGTAATCAGAAACGCCATATTATGGTTGTACATAATAGCCGTTTTGAGATGGAGATGCTGCAAAAAGAGGGGTTTGTATGGCAAGGCGATGTCATTGATACGCTCAAATGCGTTCGTCATCTTATTCCCGAATGCGAGCAGTTCTCATTGCAGTTTCTACGGTATGAACTACAGTTGTATAAGCATGAGAGCGCATTGGCGGAATCTTTAGGAGTTGCCATTCGACCGCACAGCGCTTTAAGCGATGCGTTACATGTGGCGATGCTCTATACATATTTAAAAGATCTGGCTGATGATGCTACGCTACTTACCCTCTCCAATACGCCTGCTTTAATACAAAAATTCCATTTTGGAAAATACAAGGGACGTTATATTGAGGAGGTTGCAATGCACGACAGAGGGTATTTAGAGTGGCTCTTGCAGCAGCTGGATACGAATGATGAGGATCTGCACTACAGTATCGGTTACTATCTGTCGCTATTGTAGTATAATGCAGAAGATTTTTTTAAGGAGACGGGTCATTATGCCGAAACGACAAGGATTGTGCTTACTGTTTCTGTTGTGCCTCACGCTAACACCGCTGTTTGCCAATGATCTTGTTGATGACTTTATTGTCAAACAGATTGCGACCGAGAAGAAATTTTTAGATCAAAATTTAAGTAATGATGTCATTGAGAAACTTATTGACAATCAGCATCATGCCTATAAAAACTTCTTTTTAGCGCTAATCTCTAACAAAGAGGCAGCGGGCGGTTACACTGACACGTATGCCGATAAGATAGCCGTACTGCAACGGCGTATGCTCATTAATCAACAACGCAACAATACCCGAGCATACCAAAGAGATGCTATTAAAGTGGCTACTTACAGGCTTTTAAGTAATATTCGTAAAACAATTTATGAGGTCGTCAAAGCGACGCAGTATGAAGATGAAAAAACATTTTACGATGCCATAGATACCATCATCGCCCGCCGGCACCATAATGAAAACCTTCTTGATATGCAAGCCTACAAAAAGCTGCAACAAAACGCTTCTTCAAGTGAGATTATCAAAAAAATTCGTGATAATCTTGTTGAGTATGAAGCAGTATTGAATGTGAACAATACGTTGAGTTCCGAATTGGTACGCTACAAAAAAACCATGTATGATGCTCTTAGACTTTCATCCTTTGGTCTGATCTCGTTGGGGTATCAGATTAATAGCAGTGCTTTCGCAGAGCTGGTGAACGATTATATTGCATGGAGTGGGCTTAACAGCGCCAAGTTGGTGTTTATTGTAGTCATATTGCTGACAGCGTATTTACTTAGAAAAATCATTGTTATACTGAGTAGAGCCGTGTTAAAACGATTTTTTTACCGTTCTACCGATATTGCCTATATTGTGCAACGTCTCTCCGGAGTGTTGAGTTTGTTGATGCTTGTGATTACGCTTGACATTATTGTTGAGATTTATGCCGGATTTTCCGAAGTACTTTGGTTGCAGAGAGCTTTTAGCGTTCTGTATACGGTACTTATTACCTATCTGGTCTATCGTCTGTTAAACGCGGTAGCCAGTGTTAAAATGGAGCACTTTCGACGTTCACAGTATCTGCGTCATGAAGTGATTAATTTAGCGCTTCGCGTTACTAACGTTATTATCTATTTTATTGGTTTTATTGTTATTTTAAAACTTTTTGATGTCGATTTAAGTGCTATTCTTTCCGGTTTGGGTATTGGGGGATTTGCCGTTGCCTTTGCAGCAAAAGATACGATTGCCAACTTTTTTGGTTCGGTCTCTATTTTAATGGGCGATCTGTTTGAGCAGGGTGATTGGATCGAAGTCGACGGCTATGAAGGTACGGTCGTGGAAATTGGTCTGCGTGCCACGACCATTCGAACATTTGATAACGCCATGATTGCCATTCCGAACTTTAAACTTGCAGACAACGGATTGAAAAACTGGAGTAAACGCCAATTGGGACGCCGCATTAAGATGCATATCGGCGTGACGTACGAGTCCGATTTCGAAGATATTAAAAAAGCAGTGCATGACATTCGTCAGATGCTTATTGACCATGAAGGCATCTCCAATACGAATGAAGAGATATCGCATGCAGAGCGGTATGCCAAGTTGGTTTCCAAAGAAGACTACAAAGGCATTAAACGCAATATTTTAGTCTATATGGACCGTTTTTCCGATTCGAGCATCGATATCTTAGTCTACTGTTTTAGCAAGTCAGTGGTCTGGAATGAGTGGTTGGCCGTTAAAGAAGATGTTATGTATAAGATTGCTACAATTTTGCAACAGCATCATTTGAGCTTTGCCTACCCGGCTATGGCAATACACTATATTAAAAATGAGGATGAAAAATGAAGGTTGCCGTTGAGTGTACGTCGCCGCTGCTTCAGAAGTCGTTAGAGATCTTTTTGAAACCTTACCTGAGTTCTATTAAGCAGTGTGATGTCGTACTTCGTGACTATAAAGTACGCGACGACAAATACTGTAGTCTTTATGTTGCTTCAAGTGATGATGCCGATATTAAAAAGCCTTTTTCCGAGGCAGAGCTTAAACGTGTTTTGCATCAAGCACTGCAACATGACGAGCAGCGTACACGTAAAGATGCCGGCTTGGCAGAAGCTGTTACGACACGCTCTAGTAATGATATGCGGCACGCTTACAAGCAGTTAGAAGCACATATAGAGGCATTGACACAAGAGTATCAAAACAATATCTTAAAAGCAGTCAAAGCATTTTATGACACCAAAAACCTTTAGTAAAAAAATTATTGCCGGAAGATTTAAAGGCAGGCATCTTGCACTCCCTTCAAAAACGACGACACGCAGTTCCAAAAGTATTGTGCTCGAATCACTTTTTAATACGTTACAGTTTGATATTGTCAATGCTACTTTTGTGGAGGTTTTTAGCGGTAGCGGTTCGGTGGGTCTGGAGGCGTTAAGTCGCGGTGCATCGCATCTGCTGTTTATGGAGCAAGATCCTGAAGCGTTGCGGATATTGCAACACAATATTAACCAAACGGATCCTGGCAGATGTGAGGTGTTTCGCGGCGACAGTTTTACGACAATTGCTCAGGTTATCTCTCGTTTGCGCCATTCCGATGAAAAAGCCTACTTCTACATTGATCCGCCATTTTCGTATCGGGAGGGGATGGAGCATATTTATGAGAAGACGGTGACGCTCATAGCGACCCTGCCTCAAGAGCAAACACAAATGATTATTGTGGAACATATGACAAAGCTGACTATGGAGATGACCATTGGTCCGTATACGAAACAGAAGGTCAAGCGCTTTGGAAAAACCAGTTTAAGCTACTACATGTAAATTTGGAACGCTGTTTGCTTTGACAGCCTTATAAAGGTGATATCATGAAGTGGATACTGTTTCTTGTTTTGATGTTCGGTTTAAATGCAGAAGCAACCAAAGTGGGCGAAGTTGCTAATATTGTCGGCGTTCGTGACAATCAACTTATCGGCTATTCGCTTGTCGTCGGGTTGAAAAAAACAGGGGACGGCACCACGTCGAAGTTTACGTTACAGTCAATTTCAAACATGCTTAAAGCCATGAATATTGATATGAATCCGGTTGACATTAAGTCTAAAAATGTTGCTGCCGTGGTGGTTACCGCCAAATTGAAGCCTTTTGCGCATCAAGGCGATAAGATTCATGTAGTCGTTTCTTCTATTGGCGATGCAAAATCGTTAGAGGGCGGTACGCTGCTTATGACCCCGCTTAAGGGAGTGGACGGTAAAATCTATGCATTGGCGCAAGGTCCCGTGAGTATTGGCGGAAAAAATATACGCGGTGCCGGTTCAGAGTCACACCCGACCGCAGGCGTAGTCTATAACGGTGCTTTGGTAGAACGTGAGATTAGCCAGAATCTGTACGCGCGCAATGCGGTGACGCTCTCTTTAAAAGAGTCCAGTTTTGCCAATGCGGTGGCCATTCAAAACGTACTCAATGATTTTTATAACACTAACGTTGCCACGGCAACCGACTCACGAACCGTTAAGCTGAAACGCCCGGAACAGGTCTCCATGGTAGAGTTTTTGGCACAGGTGCAGTCAATGTCTATTGTCTATGAGCAGCAACAAAAAATTATTATCAATGAACGTACGGGTACGGTAGTCTCCGGAGTGGATATCGGTATTAAGCCCATTGTGATTACCCATGGCGATATTACCATTAAAATTAAAGAGCTTTCTCAAATGCGCACGCCCAAAGGCGGTGTCGGCATTGATGCCGATTTGGTTGTAGGGATGAACGAGAATGAACTTTATACCAAAGAGGGAACAACAACGGTTGCTAACGTAACCCGTTCGTTACAAAAACTCGGTGCGACACCCAAAGATATTATTGCCATTTTACAGGCCATGAAAAGTGCCGGAGCCATTGCGGCCGACTTGGAGATTATTTAATGAAAAATTTACATGTAAATGCAGCATTGGTCAATCAGCACAAGATACCGACGCTTCACGAAGGTATGGACAGAGGGGCTCTTAAAGAGAAGACGGATGCTTTTGAAGCTATTATTGTGAAAATGTTACTTGACAATGCCATGAAGGACGACAAAGACATTTTTTCCGCTCAAAGTGATCCCGGAAATAAGATTTATAAATCGATGTATCGTGATGAACTTTCCAAAGCAAGTGCTGGTAGTTTTGGTTTTTCTGAAATGCTGTTTGACCATTTGAGTGAAAAAATTTAAGTTTTTTGCTATAGTGTCGATGTAGCATGTAGAACATCATAAATAGTAGAGAGTTCAGTCAAAGGAAAATTAGATGGTTTCGAATAATGTAAGCAATATTTCGGTACGAAATGCGTACCAAAGCAGTGATATGAAGCCTCGCGTACAAGAGGAGGCAGCACCCATTTCACAGCCAAAAGATATAAATAAAGTCGAGGCGCTTAAAGCGTCTATTGAAAAAGGTGATTATAAAATTGACCTGGATGCGGTTGCCAATAAGATAGCCGACGAGTTAATTTAAATATTTTTTATAACATCTGGAATGATGTTTATGTAGTAGTCAAGGAGTTTATGATGCTTGCTTTTCATTTAGAAAGTGCGCTGAAAGATCTGAATGATCTTATTGCCATGTCGCAACAGGATATTGAAGATATCAAACAGGCACGCCATGACGCTCAGTTCGAACGCATCGGTCTGAAAGAAGATGCAATCAAAAGTTTTGAACATCGTAAGTCGATGATTGACCATGAAATTTCCAAATTGATGCGTCGGCATCCTGAGAGTGATATGGCAACACTCTTAGACGATGAACAGCAAGCATCACTGCAGCAGTTAAAAAGCAAATTGGCAGAGCTTAGCGATGTCAATAAAAAATATGCCAAAATGGTGCTGAGTGTCGGAACTTTTTATAATGCTCTTTTAGAACGTGTCATTCCTACCGAAATGGAAGGATATGACCGTGTCACCTCTAAAGATGCATCGTTTTTAAAAGTAAGGGTATAGCATGTCACTGTTTAATACATTAAATATTGGGTATAGCGGGCTCAATGCTTCGCAAGCCAATGTTAAAACTACCAGTCACAATATTGCCAATGCCGAAACTGAGGGGTATACGCGGCAACGTATTGTCACTGCCGCATCAACACCGCTTGAACATTCGCCCGGATCGTACGGAAACGGTGTCTCTATTACAGAAGTTTCGCGCGTATTTGATGCCTATACGTATGACCGGTATTTGAGTGCCTCTGAAGATAAAGCGTACTCAACAATGATGCGCTCTACAATGGAAGAGCTCTCTACCTATTTTCCGGATATTGAGGGAGTTGGGGTTAAAACGGATTTGACCAACTATTTTAATATGTGGCAAACCTTGGCAGACAACCCCGATAGCAGCGCGATTCAAGTCGCATTGGCCGAAGAGACCAAAACACTAACACAAAATATTAATTACACACGTGACCGTATTGACAATTTGCAAAGCACCATGAATGATCAGGTGAAAACCTATATTGACGAGGTCAACAATATTGCCGCTGATATTGCGAAACTTAACGGTGCCATTGACATGGCTGAATCTGATGGAATCGCCAATGCAAACGACTTGCGAGACCAGCGTAATCTTTTGGAACGCTCACTTGTCAAGCTGATTGGCGCCAATATTTACGAAAACGGCATAGAGGCGAATATGGCCATTCACTCTCAAGCAACGGAAAAAAGCAGTACCTATACCGTTCAGGTGGGCGGATTTAATATTGTAGACGGTGCTACGTACCATCCTATCGGCAGTAGTAACGAAACCAATGCCTTGGGGTATTATGATCTCTATTATGAACGTCAAGACGGTGTTAAAATGCCTTTTGAATCGGCTATACAAGGCGGTAAGCTCGCGGCGTTAATGGAGCTTCGGGGATCTGATCTTAATGTGGAATCGGGAGAACCGTTACATGGAGTACTGCAAGAGAGTATTAACAATTTAGATGCGTTTGCCACAGGACTCATTCAAAGCGTTAACAATATATATGCATCGGCTTCAACGACACATATGGAATCCAATACGCTCAGTCTCGATAGTGCTACGGCGTTGCGAAATTATCCGGAGTTGGGTGTCAATGAGGGAAGTTTTAATCTGGTGGTTTACGATGCCGAGGGTAATGAGGTCTCTCGCAAAGAGATTGTGATTGACAGTACGACTTCCATGGATGATATTACGGCACAGGTAGCCGCCAACAGTGATGATAACGGCGATAATAATGCCACCAACGATATTGATGATTTTCTGCTGTTTACGTACGACAATGTTTCGGGAAAAGCACGTTTTGGTTTTACCGATGCACGGTTCGAAAAAGAGGGATACAGCTTTTCACTTCAGGACAATACGACCGGAAGTGCCAATAGCGGTACCAATTTTGCCGGTGCTACGGGCTTAAGCCGTTTTTTTGATGGTGACAGCGCTAAAAACATCTCTTTGCATTCGGCATTAAAAGCAGATCCCAGCAAGATAACACCGTATCAGGAGAATGTCGCCGGTAACAATAGCGTGGCTCTTAACATGGTGCAGTTGCAATTTGAGAGTTTTTCTTTTGAATCAAACGGAAAGCATGTTAATGACACACTTTACGGCTATTACGATACGCTGGTAACCGACGTGGGCAGTTTTACCAACTCTATGATTCATCTTGATGACACCTATACCGCACAGTTTAATGCTATTGAGTTGGAGTATCAGTCAATTTCCAAAGTGAGTATTGATGAGGAGTTGACCAATCTCATTAAATACCAGACAGCTTACGGAGCGGCATCGAAGGTGATTACTACAGTCGATCAGATGCTCAATACCCTTTTAGGCATTAAGCAGTAATGAAACCCCCCGTCGTAAGTATGGCTATACTTGCACTGCTTTTTCTGTTCTCTTTTTGTGGTCACTGGCTGTATCAGGTCAGCCCCTATATGCTTGACAAAGATGCCATTCTTCTTGCACCGTCGTGGGAACATGTTTTTGGTACCGATCGACTGGGACGTGATATTGCCGCACGCATTATTGAAGGCGGCAAAGTTTCGTTAAGCATTGGGGTAGGCAGTGCTCTGATTGCATCGTTTTTAGGGTTGATGATTGGCGCGACGGCAGGATATTTTAGAGGCTTGGTCGACAAAGGCTTTGTCGTTCTTGTCGATCTTTTCTTAACCTTTCCGACATTTTTTTTACTCTTAGCGCTGGTGAGTTATGTGAATGCCTCGGTATGGGTGCTGATAGTGATCATCTCTATAACCGGATGGATGACTACGGCACGCTTGATTCGTTCGGAGAGTTTTGCCATTACCCAAAAGCCTTTCATTAAGATTTTACGGATCGCCAAGGTGCCGACCTATAAGATTTTGTTGAAATACTATGCTCCGCTCTTGGCACCGATTTTCTTTGTCAGTTTTACGTTTGGTGTCGGCGGTGCGATTCTCTCCGAATCGGGTTTGAGCTTTTTAGGGTTAGGCATTGTAGCACCGCAAATGAGCTGGGGCACGATTATCAGCGGCGGTAAAGAGGTCATGGATATTGCATGGTGGGTCAGCTTTTTCCCGGGATTAATGATTTTTTTAGTAACATTCGCATTAATAAATATTTCGAATTATCTGCAGAGCATTACCAATCAAAAGCAGGTGCAGGAGTAAGTTATGAGCAACAGCAAAAAAAGTGTCGGATACATGTTTATTGTGATGGCATCGGTTGTTATTGTGCTTGCAGGTATTAAACTTGCTGCCGTCATTATTGTACCGTTTTTGCTGTCGGTATTTCTTTCCATCATTTTAGCACCGCTGTTTGAGTGGCTTAAAGCGCGCGGACTGCCCGATGCACTGTCCATTTTTACCGTTATGTTGGTATTTGTCGGGGTGCTGGGTATGATCAGTGTATTGGTCGGCAATTCGGTACAGGATTTTAACAATAACCTGCCGATTTATGAGGCAAAACTTTCACAAAGTATGAATGAGACCATTGTGTTTTTAGAGGGGTTTGGCGTTGATTTGCCCAATGACGAACTCTTTCAAGCATTTGACCCGAAAACTACAATGAAATATATTGCCGGTACTCTTAAAAACTTCGGCTCCATTATAACGAACAGTTTTATGATTATTTTGATGGTCATTTTTATGTTGCTTGAGATGTCACATTTTCAAGATAAATTTCGCATTACCGACCGTGAAAGTATGTTACACATGCAAGAAGTTGCCAATAAAATCAAACACTACATGGTCTTAAAAACGGGTATTTCCATGGTCACGGGGATTATTGTCTCTTTAATGTTAATGGCAGTAGGCGTGGATTACTACATTCTTTGGGGACTGGTTGCTTTTTTACTGAACTTCATTCCCAATATCGGCTCCATTATTGCAGCCATTCCTGCAGTGTTATTGGCGCTGGTACAGTTTGGTGCCGGAACAGCTGCATTAATTGCCTTAGGGTATGTGGTCATCAATATTGTTTTTGGCTCCATTATTGAACCCAAAATCATGGGGAAAGGGTTGGGACTTTCGACATTGGTAGTTTTTTTATCGCTTATTTTTTGGGGATGGTTGCTCGGTCCTATCGGTATGCTGCTCTCCATTCCGCTGACCATTATGGTGAAGATTGCCTTGGATGTTCAGCCCAATACAAAATGGATTGCCACACTCTTGGCATAATTTACATGTAAATTTTAAGTCACTTTAGCGTAAGATGACCCTTATGGATTCACAAGTAGATATTAGTAACGGGTCACAACAGTTAGTTTTAAAGCAGCTTGAAGATTCTGCGCTCATCGTCAGCAATCGAAAAGATCTCTATTTTAAAAAAGGTGATGATCCGCTCTCGTATGCCGATACATTGAACTATTTTTATTTTATTATGAGCGGTAAAATAAAAATTTATCAGGTTGACCTGTACAGCGCTAAAGAGCAGACACTCTACATGCTCTCATACGGTGATATGTTTGATGTGGTCTCGTTGTTAGATAAACAGCCCAACGCGTATCTTTCCGAGGTGCTTGAAGATACCCATATTATTCAAGTACCGTTACGTGATGTTGAGACAATGATTGCAGAAGATGCCCGATTTCGTCACTATTTTTATCACTATTTGGCACAGCAGCTCAAGTCTATGGAGGAGCTGGCAGTAAGTCTCTCGTTTTATGATGTGTATCAGCGGGTGTTGCATCTTTTTTCACGATTTACCGAGGTGGTTGACGGCAAAGCACAACTGAAAGTTATTGACAGTCTCAATCACGAAGATCTTGCTTCAATGATAGGCACCGTCAGAAAAGTACTGAACCGGAGTTTGCAGCGTCTTAAAAAAGACGGTATTATTGACATATCTCGAAAAAAAATTCATATTAAAAATTTTCAAAAACTTTTAGAGCAGTTGAGTATATAAAGTGTCATTGCAGGCGGCATTACCTTTTAATTAGGCTAAATTGGTTACAATTTCTTTATGATAAAAATATTGATGATTGAAGATGATCTGGAACTTGCCGAGATCTTAACCGAGTATTTGGAACAGTTCGACTTTGAGGTGATTACAGAAGATGACCCGTTTAAAGCGTTGAGTATTTTAAAGCTTGAGTCATTCGATTTGGTTATTTTAGACCTTACCCTTCCGGGTATGGATGGACTGGAAGTGTGCGAAGCCATTCGTCAGCGTCAAAACATACCTATTATTATCTCATCGGCGCGTTCGGATGTAACCGATAAAGTGCATGCTTTGGAATTGGGTGCTGACGACTACCTTCCCAAGCCTTATGATCCTCGAGAGTTAGAAGCGCGTATTCACTCTGTTTTGCGTCGTTATGAAGCATTGAGCCATACGGAAGCAGAAGAGCATACCGACTTTAAGCTTAATGAGTCGGCCATGCAAATCAGCTATAAGGGGCGGGCACTGGATCTGACCAATGCCGAATACGGTATTTTGGCCTACATGATTAAAAAACATGGTATGGTGGTCTCTCGTGAAGATCTTATTCACAATGTGAGTGCCATTAATGAGGACTCTTCGAATAAAAGTATTGATGTGATGGTCGGACGTATTCGTAACAAATTAGGTGACAAGTCCTTGATTGAATCCATCCGAGGCATCGGATACAAACTTTTAAAGTAGCCGCCGTTTGAGTTTGCGAAAAAATGCGGTACTGTTAACGGTACTTTTTGCGCTCTTTGTGAGTGTCGGGAGTTTAAGCTATACGTTTTATAAAATGTACGGCATCAACAAAGAGAAGCATACGGAAAATATTTTTAAAAAATATACTGTTATTATGAATATTTTTCGCCAACATAAGCAAACGCAGAGTTCTCGGACCATACTCGAAGCCAATCTTGCCATTTCACAACTTTACAATATTCCCGATAAAGAGATGGTACGCACCATTTTAAAAGAGGCAAAAGTACTCAAACGTGAAGGATTTCGCGCCGTGAACGAAGCGTTGTTTTACGATAAAATGTACATTTACCGGCAAAAATTCATTCAAGATATGCGTGCTTCAATGCTGGAGTATAACGAAGAGATCTATTTTTATATTGAATCACCGCGCTATTCGGTGATGCTGTTGGACAAAGAGAATCATCCCTATTCCCCATGGAAACTGCTGACCCGTTATGCAACAACCATCGGCATTATTATTTTCGCTTTTTTGCTCATTCTATACCGGCTTCGTCCGTTACGGGAGTTACGTAAAAAGATTGCCCGTTTCGGTGCCGGAGATATGACCGTCTCATTTAAGGTCAAAGGCGATGATGAAATTGCACTTATTTCCAATGAACTCGATCATGCCCAGTGTCAGATTAATGCTTTGATGGAGTCACGAACACTCTTTTTACGCAATATTATGCATGAGCTAAAAACCCCGATTGCCAAAGGGCGCATTGTTACACAGATGCTCAATGTCCCCAAACAGCAAGAGCGCTATAACAAAATATTTGAACGTTTAGAGAGTCTTATTAATGAGTTTGCGTTGATAGAAGAGGTAACTTCGGGCTTTGCGCATCTAAAAAAACAGGAGTACCGTCTGATTGATCTTATTGACGGAGGCATTGACATGGCCATGATTGACCATGACAATGTTGGTATTGATGTTGATGCAAACTATAAAATTGTTACCGATTTTCGTCTCTTTTCAACGGCTATTAAAAACATGATTGACAACGGTCTGAAATATTCACCCGACCATAAAGTAAAGGTCTATACGAAACATCGCGAGATCGTATTTGAAAACAGAGGAAAAGCATTGAGCCATCCGCTTGCTTTTTATGTAGAGCCTTTTACCAAAGAGCAGCCGGCAAAAAGCAGTTTTGGTCTGGGATTGTATTTGGTTGATGCTATTTTAAAATCACACAATATGATTTTAGCGTATGAGCATGACAACGTGCAGCATATCAACCGTTTTATTTTTGTACCCAAACACTAGAGGAATTTCATGAAGCATATACTGATTAGCAATGATGACGGCTATGAGTCTGTAGGACTTTTAAAGCTTATTGCGGCACTTAAAGATCTGGCGCATATTACGGTGGTGGCACCCGCAACCGAAAAATCGGCATGCGGTCATTCGCTGACGTTGAACCATCCGCTTAGTTTTGTCAGTGTCGATGACGACTTTTACAAACTCGACAACGGCACGCCGAGCGACTGTATCTATTTGGCACTGCATTCGTTGTTTGAACAGCATAAACCCGATTTGATTGTCAGCGGGATTAACCACGGTTCAAATATGGGAGAAGACATTACCTATTCCGGTACGGCGGCGGCAGCTATGGAGGGGGTGATACACGGCATACCTTCTATTGCCGTCTCTCAGGTCATGGACTATACGAAGCCGACTCCCGATTTTGAGCTGGCGGCATCAACCGTGCGCATCTTGGTTCAAAAGGTTCTTGAGCAAGGTTTTCCACTGCCGCCCCGTCAGTTTTTAAATGTCAATATTCCTTACGGAGTAGATACGGCAGAGATTGTTAGCACCTATGCCGGCTACCGGCTTTACGGTAACGATGCACATCTTCATCGGAATCCGCGGGGGCTTGAGTATTACTGGCTGGGACTGCATCCGCTGGAGTTTCGTACCCGAGAGGGTCAAGAGGGGCTGTGCGATTTTGAAGCGATTGAGCGCAACAAGGTCTCCGTCTCGCCCATTCAGGTCGATATGAGTGCCTATGAAAGCTTACATACGCTGGGAGCATGGTGTGAAGCATGAGCGAACACGGCAACTTTTCGGTGACGATTTTGAGAAACTGCAAGGTGCCAAAATTTTACTGTTAGGCGTCGGCGGTGTCGGAAGTGTTGCCTTAGACTGCCTGTACCGAACGGGTATTACCGATATTACCATTGTTGATTTCGACACTTATGATGAAAGCAATATGAACCGTCAGCTCTGGTCGGAATTGCATGTTAATGAAGTCAAGGTTGAGGCACTCAAGCAGCACTACCCTGAAATTACCGCAATATCTCAAAAGGTTGACCGTGAGTGGATTGCAACGTTTGATTTTGAACCGTATGATATTATTTTAGATGCCATTGATGATATTCATGCCAAATTGGCGTTGGCGCAGCGGTGTTACAAAAAGCTCATCTCTGCCACCGGATCGGCGAAAAAGCTTGACCCGACACAAGTGCGAGTTGACTCTGTTTGGCGTACTCAAGGAGACCCGTTTGCTTCAAAAATTCGCCGCGAACTCAAGCGTCGAAAATTCGATAGAAACTACCGTTGTGTCTTTAGTGCCGAGACGGCGCGTACGAAAGAGAAAGGGAGTTTTATGGGGGTTACAGCAGCCTTTGGGCTTGCTTTGAGCGCAGAGGCTATTAAACGATTGCTAAAGGAGTAAAAGATGACAGGTGCTCAGGAGTTGTGCCGCTATTTACAGCAGCAGGGCAGACTGCACTCTCCGCTGCTTATTAAGAGTTTTAACTGTGTCGATCGGAACGATTTTGTGCCGCCGGAATTTCAGGATGAAGCGTACGCAGACTATCCGCTCTCCATCGGCAAGGGTCAAACCATTTCACAACCCTCTACGGTGGCGTTGATGCTGGAGTTGCTGGAACTTCAAGAGGATGATACGGTGTTAGATATTGGTTGCGGTTCGGGGTGGACGACGGCACTGTTGGCATGTACGGTTCGCAACGGTTCGGTCACGGCACTGGAACGTCATGAAGCACTCTTGGCGTTTGCCGCTTCCAATCTTGAAAAATATCATTTTGACAATGTTGTATTGAAACAGGCTTCCAACGAGCTGGGCTGTCCGGGTGAAACGTTCGATAAAATTCTTGTCTCTGCCGCAGCGCAGGAGCTGCCTTTGAGTCTTGTCAAACAGCTACGAACCGGCGGTATTATGGTGATTCCCATTCAAAACAGCATTGCCATCATTCACAAAAAAGAGGGTGATGCGTTTGAACAGGAGCTACTGCACGGGTTTGCTTTTGTACCGTTGATTTACTGAGTAGAAAGGCGGTATTTTTTCAAAGTAAAGTCTTTCTTTGATTGGGGGCATAAATGTGAGGCTATTATTAGAAAAAAATCTTCTAAAACTTTAGTTGTTCGATGCTCTTTTTTGCCAGACCCCAAGGAAGTCTCCGCCCTTTAGACTTCATAAGTTCAAAAACATTTAATGCATCATCTGGACGCATCAAGCCTTGTTTGACAAACTGCTCAATAATCCAGATGGTACCCTTTAATTCAACACCTTCAGCCACTGCAACTTTTCGAAGCTGTGCATCTCCTGTGATTAGTGGGCATTCTTCCTGCTTTGCCAAAACAAAAGCAAAAAAATCGTTATCGCTCGGACCATTGTATTGTGTTTGTAAACTACTAACATATTCGATACTCTGAGAATTTAATTTTTTTATCTGTAATCCGTATCTTGGCAGGTCACCATGATGTTCTTCCAGCTCTTCCATATATAAAATATCGGGTACTGCAAACTCAAAAGGGAGTTCAAACATTTGTTCCAATATTCCGCAAACATCAAGGTCTATAAAGATGTTTGCATCACTAATAAGAAGCTGCATTATTACCTTCTAGCATTCGCATACGATAAAATGCCATTTGTGGCATGTCCATAAGCTCAGCAGCTTTTGACTCACTGATATAGCCTTCGGCCAAAGCATGAAAAATCAACTGCTCAAAATGGTGTGGATTTTCCGCTGCATACGGCTCTGGTTCATTTTTACGCCATCCTCGCTTTGAAAACTCTATGACTAAACTTTTATGATAGTGTGGTTTAATAACTCCTAAATCTTTGGCGCGATAAAGTATCCCTGCCATGGAGATTCCAAACTCCTGTTTGAGAAGTAACAGCTCACGCAGTTCTAATCGTGTTCGGTGCTCTCCAAGTTCTGCATAGAGTGCACTATCTGGCAATAAAAAGGCTCCTGCAAATCGATCACTTGCTCGTTCTTCATCCATATCTGGAGAGAGACGAGCTTCTAAAACGAGATGCCCTAATTCATGTGCCATAGTAAAACGCTGACGATCACCTGACCAAGCTTTTGATATTACGATAATATGATAACCATTCACTATCGCAGCAAGACCATCAAATTTACTATCCGCACTCTCCTCGATTTCAAATACTCTTATCCCAACACTCTCTAGCACATCAACAAGCTCAGGGATTGGATTGAGTCCTAAGTCCCACTTATGACGGACAGTTTTCGCTATATCTTCAATCTCATCAAGACTTTCAATAGTATCTGGTAGGCCTTTAGGTACTACAAATTTTGGTACAGGTGGCTGAGGAAAAAGAGACTCAAGCTCTAAGCGCTGCTCAATCTTGTTAAGAATTTTTCCCTCTATCATGGCTAACTTCTTTGGAGAAAGTGAGCTTTTTTTACGATACTCAGGTTTTTCCAATTTTAAAGGATTTGGACGTAAAAAATAGCCTGCTTTTACATGTAGTGCTTTTGCTAGTTTCATCAGCATAGTAGAATCGGGAGTTAAAAGTCCTTTTTCATATTTATTAATTGCAGTTTGACTTACCCCAACACTATCTGCAAGAGCTCGAAGAGATAAGCCAGAAGTTTTACGGGCACGTACTAACCGTTCTGCTATCATTTTCTCTCCTTTTAGTTTACAATTTAATATTTAATTGTCAATATTGTAAACTATTTCAGCTTTACTAAAGCTTATTGGGTTTACAATTTTATTATTATTATTGATTTTGTAAACTAAATGTCGCTAACGGTTACGAGCTTCCAATTCAGACGTTAAACGAAAAAAGCTGATTTTTTATGAAAGGATAAGTCATGGCAAACAAGAAACAAACTTCAAAAAGTATCGCTTCTAAAGCATCAAAGGTGCTCAAGAGTAAATCATCAAGCAAGACTTGCAAATCACTTGCAGGCAGTGCTTTGAGTCAGACTCGTAAAGGGCGAAAATAAAAATAGAGGGTGCATTAAGTTGCACTCTCTTATTTGACAAAAATATGGAAAATTATTGACAATTTCTTCTTTTAATTCTTCCATCAATTTATATCCTCTAAACCTTCCCACCAACACCCTTAAACTTCTCAACAAAAGCAGAAATTTTTTGAAATACACTCTGCTTTTTGCTCAAGTATTGCGGATTAAGCGGGCTCATTTTTGGCAAGATTGCATTGAGTTCAGTACCGTTTTCACTAGCATATTCCCGTTTTAATGATGAGACAATATAGCGCTTAGCTGCTTCTTCATTTAGGTTTTCATCACTTATGAGCTCCTCTGCTTCGCGTTGTTGCTCTGCTTGAGCAAAAGCAAAAAAAGCATCAATTACACTTGCTTTGTCACCTAGTTCATCTAAATCTGTTTGGTTGATAAAATCAACTAAGAGGCTCTCTTTGGCTCGATTGCCTAGACTTGCACGAATGAGTCGGCGCACCTCTTCAACAAGGGAGGCTTTATCTTTTGTCTTTTTGTTATGTTCAAAAATGAGTTCTAAAATATAGTCAAGATTGATCTCCTGAGATTTGAGTAAATCCACTTCAAAAACCACATCATCCCAATCTACAGTGGCGCTCTCTTTGGCTTTCGCAGATTTCTCACGGCGAAGCCAATCACGAATATCATTATATGTTGAACGATAGTCTTGAAGTGTTCTCTCGCTTGGCACTTTAATCTCTTCCATCACCTTTAAATCATCATCATTTAAATAATACTTAGCTTTAAACTCTTCTAGAGCACTCTCATCATTCATATCTACATTTTGCAACTCTTTAAGCACAACAAACTCATCATAGTTTTGCAGTACATTTTCAACACGCAGATATTCACCAAAAAGTTTGGCAAAATCTTTTTTATCTTTCTCTGTAACTATTGTTTCAGGGTCACCAAAACGCTCCTCCAACTCCCGAGCCACATCAATAAAGCCACGCCGTGCATCACCAGTTGCTGTATCACTAAAGCCCTCCATATACTCTTTATAGCTCTTCTCAAGCACTATATTTTTCGTGTTTTTGTCACCAAAAAGCGTAATAGCATCTACGGTTGCTTTTTCTAAATCACGAAAGGTTACAATGTTTCCAAAACTCTTCGTAGCATTATATATACGGTTTGTACGTGAATATGCCTGCATAAGACCGTGATAGCGTAAGTTTTTATCTACAAAGAGAGTGTTGAGACGCGGTGCATCAAAACCTGTTAAAAACATACCTACAACGATGAGCAAATCAACCTCCCCGCTTATTACTCGCTTGGCAAGATCACGGTAGTAGTTTTGAAAACTTTTACTATCAACACCATAAGAGGTTTGAAACATTGCATTATAATCATTAATGGCTGCGTTTAAAAACTCTTTAGCGCTTGAGTCCATCGCTGATGGCTCAAAATTCTCATCAACAATATCTCCTACTGCGTCTTGCTCCTCATTTGGTGCAAAAGAGAAAATAGTAGCAACCTTGAGTGGTTTTGTACTCTCTTTTTGCAGCTTTTTAAATGCCTCGTAGTAAAGTTTGGCAGCTTCAACACTACTTACTGCAAACATCGCATTAAAACCTTGAGCGGCACCTGTAAGCCTGTGTGTTTTTTGTTTGAAGTTATTTAAGATGTATTGTGTGATTTCATCTATTCTATCTCTATGCAGTAGTGCTTGTTTATTTTCTAATGCTGTAAGTTTTTTCTCATCTGTCTCACACTCCAAGTCTTTAAACTGTGGTCGCACATCATTATAATCTACTTTGAACTTGAGTACCTTTTCATCTCTTATGGCATCAGTGATGACATAGGAGTGCAACTCTCGCCCAAAGACACTAGCAGTTGTCTCAGCTCCTAAAGCATTTTCAGGAAAGATAGGCGTTCCTGTAAAACCAAACTGATAATATTTCTTAAACTTTTTTTGCAGATTTTTTTGTGCCTCGCCAAATTGGCTCCTGTGTGCCTCATCAAAGATAAAGACCACTTGACTTTGGTAGATTGCTAAATCATCTTCACTTTTCATGAGATTGTTAAACTTTTGAATGGTAGTGACGATGATTTTATTATCTTGTTTGGCGATGTTGCGTTTAAGTCCTGCCGTACTCTCTGAACCGTTTACGCTATCGGGTGAGAAGCGTTGATACTCTTTCATCGTCTGATAGTCCAAATCTTTTCTATCCACGACAAAAAAGACTTTCTCTATAAACTCTAACTCTGTAGCTAAGCGTGCGGCTTTAAAGCTTGTGAGTGTCTTCCCTGAGCCTGTAGTGTGCCAGATATAACCACCACTCTCAGTTTTACTCCAGTTTTTTGTCTCATAAGAGCTTTTTATCTTCCAAAGGATGCGCTCCGTTGCAGCTATCTGATAAGGACGCATCACCAAAAGAGTATTACTTACATCAAAAACCGAGTAGTGTATGAGCACATTAAGCAGGGTCCTTTTTTGAAAAAATGTAGCGGTGAAATCTTTTAAATCTCTAATGAGCATATTGTCAGATTTCGCCCAGTTCATCGTAAAATCAAAACTGTTTTTATTGCGTTTGGTAGTGTTGGCGAAGTAGCGTGTATCAGTACCATTTGAGATGACAAAGAGTTGGAGGTATTTAAAGAGGGAGTGCTCGGCATTGAAGCTCTCTTTTGAGTAGCGGTGCACTTGATTAAAGGCTTCACGAATGGCAACACCTCTTTTTTTCAGCTCTATCTGCACTAAGGGTAAGCCGTTTACTAAAATAGTAACATCATAACGATTGGCATGAGAGCCACTCTGCTCAAACTGCTTGATAACTTGCATAGAGTTACGAGCGATGTTCTTTTTATCAA
>JALSLA010000073.1 GCA_026988515.1 Helicobacteraceae bacterium
TTATTGCTGTAGTTGATTTTAAACATCGGCAACAGGCATATGACTAAACACATAACAAGCGGCAGCACCAGACATCCGCCAAAAAAATAAATTTTTTCGGCGAACGCTGGTGTCCCGCAGGCCGTTAACCTAAGGAAAAAATGTGTCAATAGAAGAAAAATTTAATAAAGAAATGCTTGAACTTTATCAAACAGTTGGAAAAACAACAGGTTACTGGGCAAATTATTACTTACGATCAGTTAGAAAAAATGGTGGCTTAGCTCATGCAAAAAAAGCATTGTCAAAGAAAAATGATGCGCAGGAAGGATTTAAAAAACTAATTGAAGTTGGAAGACCAGATTTGTCAATTGAAGCAACAGTTTTAAAAGAACGGTATAAAAAATTATTTTCCAATGATGAACTTAAGGAAGCTCAAAGAAGAATAGATACGGTACCAGAATATGCCTGGAGAAAGCCTATGAATGCCAACAATAATTTTTTTGGAGAAATTAACAATGAAAATTTATATATTGAAGGATCAATAAAAAAAGTTGTTGTCAACAAATATGAAAGAAATATAGAAGCACGAAAAAAATGTTTAGAAAAACATGGATATAAATGTAAAGTTTGTAAAATGTCTTTTGAAGATACTTATGGTGAAATAGGAAAAGAATTTATCCATGTCCACCATATCAAACCTCTTGCTGGAATAGCTAAAGAATATAAGCTAAATCCAGAGAAAGATTTGATTCCAGTTTGTCCAAACTGTCATGCGATGTTACATACATATGATCCACCTTTATCAGTTGAAGAGCTACAGAACAAACTAAGGGAAAAGGTTAACAAATTATTGGAGAGAAATATTTGACCCTGCGGGCGTAAACCTCCCGCATTGTTAGGCGCCGCTTCGCGCCACTATAGTATGACGTGAGTGTCAAGTTAATTTTTTTTAGATAAAATTGCGCTCTTACTTATAGAACAACAGGAAGCAGAGTGAAATATATTATTTTTATGATAGCCTTAATAGGGTCGCTGATGGCTGCCATGCCGAGTTTTTTAATGCCCGATGAGGCATTCAAGCCTACGGTTATCAAGACAAACGACACAACGTATGAAATACGCATCGAGCTGGGAAAAGATATTTATGTTTATGAAGATCGGGTAAAAATTCGAGATCTCGATCCTGATGACGGTATTGATATACATGTAAAAAAACTCTCTAAGGCTGTCAAACATGACAACGATATGGTCTATGTTGAACCACCGCGATTTGCCCTGACATTTAGCGGTAGCGGCGCCAAAAAAATTGATGTTGTACTGGAATATCAAGGGTGTTCGGAGCAAGGACTCTGTTACAACCCGATGGAAGAGAAATTTACGATTGATGTTGACAATAGCATGCTTCAATCTGCAAACCCGGACGTTTCCTCCTCGAACGCTACGCTCTCAGAGAGCGACGAAATTGCTGCAATTTTTGAAGGGGGTAATATTGTAGCAATTTTGGCGGCATTTTTCGGGTTTGGGCTCTTCTTGGCACTGACACCGTGTGTTTTTCCGATGATACCGATTCTCTCATCGATTATTGTGTCACAGGGTGGACGTATGAGCGCTAAGCGCGGATTTTTTCTTTCATTGGTTTATGTATTGGCAATGGCAATGGCCTATACTATAGCAGGCATTTTAGCCGGGCTGTTCGGCAGTAACATTCAAGCGGCGCTGCAAGATCCTATTGTCTTAACGCTCTTTACCATGATCTTTGTTGCGTTGGCCATTTCAATGTTCGGTTTTTTTGAGATTGGTATTCCGCAGTCGTGGCAGACCCGTATTTCGAAATATTCAGGTAAAGCGGGTGAACAAGGCGGTGTTGTCGGTGTAGCCATCATGGGATTTTTGAGTGCGTTGATTGTCGGCCCGTGTATTGCGCCGCCGTTAGCGGGTGCGCTTATCTATATTGGTCAAACCGGTGATGCGCTGCTTGGTGGTGCGGCACTGTTTGTGATGAGTCTGGGGATGGGGGTACCGTTGCTTGTTATCGGAACGGGAGCGGGAAAATTTATGCCGCGTCCGGGCGGATGGATGACGACGGTCACTAAAGTATTTGGTGTGATGATGCTCGGTATTGCTATCTGGATGCTGAGTCGAATTATTCCTGAAGCAGTGAGTATGTTTTTATGGGCAGTACTGTTGATTGTATCGGCAGTGTATATGGGTGTTTTAGAACCGCTTAAAGAGGGAACGCGCGGTTTTAATGCGCTGTTTAAAGGGTTTGGCGTCGTGATACTGCTTTACGGAGTGGCTTTACTTTACGGAGCGCTCACCGGAGCCGGTAACCCGCTGAACCCCTTAGAACAGCTGCATCGTGACCATACATCGGTAGCGTCTTCAAGTCGCACGGCTCACTCTGTAGTGTTTACGAAGGTATATTCACTTCAGGAGTTGGAGTTAGAAATTGCCAAGGCTAAAGGAAAACGTGTGTTGGTCGATTTTTATGCCGACTGGTGTACGTCATGTAAAGAGTTGGAACATGTCACGTTCAAAGATCCTCACGTGATTCAAAAGATGAATGAATTTGTTCTGATTCAAGCTGATGTCACGAAAAACGGTGATCCGCAGAAGGCTTTGATGAAGGCATATCATATTTTTGGTCCACCGGCGATTCTCTTTTTTGATCAACACGGTGCCATCATAAAAGGTAAAGCCATCGTCGGTTACAAAGCTCCTCGTGAGTTTTTAGAACTTTTAAATGCAGTAGAATAAGGAAGCTCAAATGAAACGACTACTCGTAGGAATGATACTGGCAGCAGGAACCCTCTGTGCCGAGCTCGATTGGATCGGTTACGATGAAGCGCTTACCCGGGCAGAAGATGATGGGAAAATCGTTATGGTGATGCTCTCCCAAGAGGGGTGCGATGCGTGTTGGTATATGGATGAAGTAGTGTTTGAAGATGAGAATGTGGCCGCAGAGATCGAAATGGATTTTATTCCGGTTCATTTTGATATTAAAAAAGATACAATTCCCAAGCAGTTTACTTATATCGGTACACCGACATTCTATTTTCTTACGGCTCAAGGTGACAAAATCGAACGGCTTAACGGTGCGGCTAATGTTAAAGACTTTACGGACTATATACGTGATGTGAAAGCTAAAGTCAAAGAAAATAATAAAAAGATAGCGACTCCCTGAAAGGAGTTTCTATCTTAAGCGTTTTTAATACCCTCTTCTATAGCGGTTCCATACGCTAAATCGGCCTTTTTAAAATGGGCAATTTGTAACTCTTGAATCATCGGTTCGGCATATTGCAACGATCCGACAATATTGGCGACCAAATCTTTTTGTTCATTCTCGCTTAGTAGGCGGTAGAGATTGCCGGCTTGCACGAAGTCACTGTTTGCATCACTGTCATAAGCGTAACGGTCGGCATCCCCGTCAATATGCAGCGGCGGTTCATGAAGTTCGGGTGATTCGGTCGGGACGTTGTAGTGGCTCGGTTCGTAATTGGGAGAGTTTCCGCCGTTATCATCAAAGCGCATGGCACCGTTTCTATAGCCGTTATTGACTTCGACATCGGGTCGATTTATGGGTAAAAAGTTATAGTTGACCCCAAGTCTGTAGCGTTGGGTATCGGGGTAAGAAAAAAGTCTTCCTTGAAGCATTTTATCGGGTGAGAGTCCAATGCCGGGAACTTTGTTTGACGGTGAGAAGGCAGCCTGTTCTACTTCTGAAAAATAGTTTGTCGGGTTTTTGTTGAGTTCTAAAATACCAACTTCAATAAGCGGATAGTCACCGTGCGGCCAGACTTTGGTGACGTCAAATGGATTGATGGCGTACTCATTGGCTTCAAGCTCAGGCATAATCTGAACATACATTTTCCATTGCGGAAAATGGCCCTTTTCAATGGCGACAAAAAGATCTTCTGTCGCATAATCGGGGTTGACTCCGGCCAGCCGAGTGGCTTCATCAGCGGAAAGATTTTTAATACCCTGAAGCGTTTTAAGATGAAATTTTACCCAAAAACGTTCATTGTATGCATTGATAAAACTGTAGGTATGCGAACTGTAGCCGTTCATATGACGGTATCCGTCGGGAGTACCGCGATTGCTAAAGAGCGTTGTGATTTGGTGCAGGGACTCCGGCGATTTTGACCAAAAATCCCACATCATATTGTGTGACTTCAAGTTGGAATCGGGCAGCCGTTTTTGGGTATGGATAAAATCGGGAAATTTGAGCGGATCACGAATAAAAAAGATGGGCGTATTGTTGCCTACCAGATCCCAGTTTCCCTCTTCGGTGTAGAACTTGGTAGCAAAACCTCGTGGATCGCGTGCCGTGTCGGCTGAACCCCGTTCACCGCCAACGGTAGAGAAGCGCGTAAAGGTACGTGTCTGTTTGCCGACTTCGCTAAAAATAGCGGCTTTGGTATATTGCGTAATGTCATTGGTGACGGTGAATGTTCCGTGGGCACCGGCGCCTTTGGCATGAACGATGCGTTCGGGAATCTCTTCTCTGTCAAAGTGTGCCAGCTTCTCCTGCAAATAGACATCTTGCATAAGAACCGGACCACGAGATCCTGCCGTTAAAGAATTTTGATTGTCGTCGACCGGTTTGCCGTTTGCCATGGTTAAAGGTATTTTTTTCATGATGTACTCCTATTGAATAGATTGTTTGATATCGGCAATAAACTCGACAATATCATCATGCAGTGCTTGCAGATCTTCTTCGTGTTCAACTTCATCGGCAAGAATCTGTGAAACAATATCGTAGGTGACTATATCTTTGTTTCGAGTCATGTCGGCAAGTTGTGAATAGACGGAAATAGCACATTGCTCTCCTTTAATAGAATCTTGCAAAATACTGACGACATCAAAGTCTTCGGGCTCTTCATAGCCGCAATTGGTATGGGTAAACCATTCGTTAGGATTAAGCAACGGGGTACCGCCAAGCTGTAAAATACGATCGGCTACCATATTGGCATGACGTAATTCATCGGTTGCATGTTGGGTTAACTCGGCAATAGCGGCATCTTTCATAATACCTTTAATGACTTTGGCTTCAATAAAATATTGGTAATACGCCAGCCATTCGTCTGCATACGCCTTGTTAAGTACCGCAATAACCTCACTGATTTCGAGATCTCTAATAATTGAATTTCCACGTTGTGCCATATGACATCCTTTGAGTTAGTTTCTTGAGCAATTTACTAAAGGAAAAAAATTATCCTTTAGTAAATTGTAGTACTTTATTGCTTAAAGTAATATAAGGTTTGAAGTATAACAGAAAATATTTGAAAATATTCTACAAAGTTTTAGAAGTGTTTAGTATGCAATGTATAATACCATGAAGACTTACCGTTCAATGAGGCGGGCAACCGTTTTAGAGCTGCCGTGTTTCAGGTAGTCGCGCAGTGCAAGCGCATCGTCAAAAAAGAGTTTTCTATCCATTTTGCGGTATGTGTCGTAGAGATTTTCTACGGTAACCGCCTCTTGTAAAAACTCTTCATGCAGGCGTCTTCCGCACATTTTAGAAAACATAATGTTTCCCAGTCCTACATGTTCAAGTTTGATAAGACGCCTGCCAATAAAATAGTCTAAGGGTTTGGCAATATATGCCAGAACGAACGGAGTGCCGATCAGTGCAGCCTCGAGTGTTGCCGTGCCGCTGCAAATAAAGGCAAACTCCGCTTCATAGAGTGCTTGGTATGGCTCTTTTGAAACCGTGAATGCGCTAATATCGCCGTAGAGTGTCTCTATCTGTTCCTCATTAAAATGTGGTGGGATGATGAGTGTGAGATTTTTTTCTTTCAGTTGCGTTGCCAATGTTCGAAACAGAGGCATCAAGCGGGTGATTTCCCCCTTTCTGCTTCCGGGCATAAAGGCGAGGGTTCCTTCGGATGTGAGTTGCTTTTTAAATACATGTATTTCATCAAAAAGCGGATGACCCACATAGGTAATTGAAGATTCTTTGGGGTAGTAGCTTTTCTCAAAAGGCAAAATTGATGCGATGGTATCGACAGTGCGGTTAATGACTGCAATACGTCCGCGTCTCCATGCCCATGCCTGTGGTAAAATATAATAGATAATCTCTTTGTCGGGGTAGCGTTTTTTGAGTTTTTTTGCCAAAGGGAGGTTAAAACCCGACGAATCGATGAGCAGAATTTTGTCGGCTTCTTGGGCAAGATCAAGCATCTGTGCGCTAAGCTTTAAAAAAAACGGAAGTTTTTTCAGCGCATCGACAAATCCCATGATCGCCAGAGTGCTCAGGTCAACAAGAGGATTGCCCAATGTTTTGTCAAAAATACCGATAAACTCGATATCATCACTCAAGGCCTGCCGTAATGCTTTGAGATGGACATTGGCAGAGTGTTCCAAAGCACTGACCAGTACTTTCATGATCCGCCGTCTCCCCATACTTCATAACTGCTATCGTAACTCTCTTCTTGGGTATCGACAAAGGTGTGTAAAAAGGTACTCAATGCATCAATCTCCTCATCGCTTAGTCCCGTGGCAAAAGGGATCATCATCTCCTGCTGCTGATTATCCGATATTTTATCACGAAAGCGCTTCAGTTTGTAAGCTAAAAAACCTTTCGCTCGATGAGCAAGGGCAGGGTATGCCGTCATTCCTTCAGCTTTAATACCGTGACAGCCGTGACACCCTTTTTGAAAATAGAGACGCTCTCCTTTCTCATAGAGCGGTGTCACCGAAAAAAGCGGTGGAAAAATCAGCAAAAAGATTACAATAAACCTCAATCTAATCCTTTGTAATGTAGAATAATCAAAATTATATCAAAAGTAGGGACGATGATTATTGCCGATGTAGTGTTATGTGATATGAAGGGAGAGCGAAAGTGTGACGTTGAGGTGCTTGACGGAAAAATTGTCCGTATCGCTTCACGTATTGAGGGAGAAGAGCGTACTTCGTATGCGGGGTGCTACCTCATTCCGGGATTGATCGACACCAATGTCGAGCTGCTTGACGGACACCTTAACAGCAACCATCTCGATAAAATTTCGCAACAGGCGATTAAAGGCGGTATTAGCACTGTTGTACTCATGCCGCATTCAACACCGCCGGTTGACAATGAGATTGTTTTGGAGTTTTTACAAAAACATCGTAAACAGAAACTTGGCGCAAGTATTGAGACGACGGTAGCCGCTACCAAAGAGGACGAAACGCTTAGTAATATTGCCATAATGCTTAAAAAAGGGGCGCTGGCTCCTTTTATGACAACAGCCATTAGTAATAATCTTGCCTGCCGTATTGCCGAATATGTCAAAATGTACAAGGCGACACTTTTTTGCAAGGCCCAGGACAGTTCACTCTCTTCAGTCGGGGTCATGGTTGAGGGAGAAATGGCAACAAAACTAGGACTTGTCGGTATTCCGCCCCTTGGCGAGAGTGTGCATGTGGCACGCATGATCGAGATTGCACGCCACTATGAGATTGATATTGTCTTTAAATCGATTGCCTCACCGCGTTCTATTGAGATGATTGGTAACGCTAAAAAGGAAGGCGTCAATGTTTACTGTGAAGTGGCGTTGCACCACCTGCTCTTGAGTGATGCGGCATGTGAAGGGTTTAATACCACGGCAAAGCTGAATCCGCCGCTGCAGCAGCATGATGATATGCTGAAGCTTCAAGAAGCACTTAAACACGGTAATATTGACATGCTTAGCGTACTGCATCAACCGGCATCACCGGTTAATAAGGACGTGGCATTTTTTGATGCACAGTACGGCTCCGAGGCACTGGAAGAGGCGTTAAGTCTGTACTATAGCAAACTGGTTCGCACCGGTATGATCAGTATGCAAGAGATGGTGCGTCTGTGCGTTCGCAATCCGGCACGCAGTATTGGAAAAATAAGCGGAGAAATTACAGAAGGTGACAATATTAATGCGGTACTGTTTGATCCGAACGAAAATTTACATGTAAAAAACCGACTCTCGCTTTATGACACAGAGATACTTCAAGGACGGGTTAAAGCAGTTTTTAAAAACAGTAAGATTATTGAAGTGTGAGAGAAGCGGCATGAGAACAGACACCTACTGCATTATCAGTACGACGGTACCGACACAACAAGTAGCACAGCAGCTGACTCAGGCACTATTGCAGCGTAAACTTGTTGCCTGCATACAAAGTACCGAGGTACACAGCAGCTATATCTGGAACAACTCAGTGGCTCAATCCCAAGAGATACTGCTGCAGATGAAGAGTACCGGTGCGCTGTTTGAAGCCGTTAAAACAGAAATAGAGTCTCATCACCCCTATGATGTTCCAGAAATTATCATGACACCCATTATAGAGGCGAACAGCGCGTATCTTCAATGGATAAAGGAGAGTATAGCAAGTGCAAAGTAACACTTGACGCTTACTGTAGTTTTCTGCTATACTCTCCGCAATATTTCACTAAGGAGTTGTCATGGCCATGAAAATGAGCGAATTGGTCAAACAGACCGATACAAGCAAATCTACCATACTCTACTATATCAAAGAGGGTTTGTTGAGCGAACCGCAAAAACCCAAACCCAATTTGCATCTGTATGATGAGCGTTGTGTCGAGATGATTAAGTTCATTAAATATCTTCAAACGCATTTCAATGCGTCAATTGACGAAATTAAAAGTATAACCAAGGGAGGGCATCTTGATCTTGAGCGCGGTTTTGAGACGTTGCTCGAGACACTCGATCTCATCATGGGTTCGGCACACCAAAGCACGTATACGACCGCATACGTTTTAGAGCAGTACCATCTTACGCCCCAACAGCTTCAATCGTATCTTGACAACGGATTGTTGTTTCAGCGAGAGGGGGCATTTAGCGCCAAAGAGTTGGAAATTGTAGAGATTCTTGTGAGCTTGGAGCGTCTAAACGTCCCCAAAAAGTTGTTAGAGACCTATGTAGCCCATGCGCGTGAACTCGCAGCATTCGAGGTTGATCTGGTGCATGATATGCTGCGTCAGAGCGACAATAAAAATGCGATGCTCAAAGCGCTGTTTGACACGACGTTGATTCTTAAACCCTACCTGTTTAATATGCAGACGCTACGCGCCTATCAAGAGCATAAAGCATCATCATGAAGGCACTTTGGAATATTCGAGGGTTTGCCCTTTTTATTGCTATTTTATTTATGAATGCTACGGTAGATATTGCTCATAAAATCACGATTCAAAATGTCCTGCTTAAAAGTTTTGAAGGCGATACGCTTATTGTGTTAAGTGCTCTGATCAATGCCATGATTTTACTTCCGTTTATTCTGCTTTTTTCTCCTTCGGGCTATATCAGCGACCGCTTTGCCAAAACTCAAGTCGTTCGGTATGCGGCGCTGTCTGCCGTTGCTATTACGCTGCTTATTACGTTGAGTTATGCACAAGGGTGGTTTTACGTCTCTTTTGCATTGACATTTTTGCTGGCAGTACAAAGCGCTATCTATTCACCGGCAAAATACGGATTGATCAAAGAGATTGCCGGAATTGATAACCTCGGTGCCGCCAACGGTCTGGTGCAGGCGGTTACTATTGTTGCAATTTTGTTGAGCTCAATGCTCTTTTCGGTGATTTTCGAACAGTTTTATAACGGTGCATCCGAACCCGATTTGATTTTGCCACAGATGGTTGCAATAGGCTGGATCTTGGTACTTTTAAGCAGTGTCGAAGCACTGTTGGCATTTCGCCTGCCTCTGACCAGAGCAATTCAAAGCACG
>JALSLA010000074.1 GCA_026988515.1 Helicobacteraceae bacterium
CGTCATGTCCATGCGCAACATTGTGAATAAGTTCCATAATAATAACAGTTTTACCGACACCCGCACCACCGAACAGTCCGACTTTACCGCCTTTTGCATACGGAGCTAACAAGTCAACTACTTTAATACCGGTTTCAAACATCTCTGTTGTCGTGCTTTGATCAACCAGCGGCGGCGGATCTCTGTGAATGGACCATGTCGGAGCATCCGTTACCTGATCACCGCCATCAATAGTTTCACCGATTACATTAAAAATACGTCCTAAGACTTTTTCTCCGACAGGAACACTAATAGGATTTCCGGTTGCTTTGGCTTCCATACCGCGCACCAAACCTTCACTCATATCCATTGCGATCGTACGTACACGACCGTCACCTAAGTGAGCGGCAACTTCTAGCACCAAACGGTACTCGCTACCCTCAATATTCCCATTTACCTCAATTGCTTCATTAATTAACGGAAGGTATCCATCAAAATCAACATCAACAACAGGTCCAATTACTTGAGCAATCTTACCAATCATACTTTCTCCTCTCATTATTTCATCGACTCAACACCGCTGATAATCTCTATCAGCTCGGTTGTAATAGCAGCTTGTCGCGCCTTGTTATATTCAACATTTAGTGATTGAACAATCTCTTTGGCATTGTTCGTTGCCGTATCCATAGCCTGCATTCGCGCACTGTGTTCTGCTGCGAGTGAATTAATTAATGCATAGTACATATTATTATGCACATACTTTGTCATTAATGCATCAAGCATTTTTTCATCATCTTCAGCTTCAATTTCCAACAGTGAATGAGCATTTTCATCACAGTCAAATTCATCTACGTTTATCGGCAACACCTGTTCTACATGTAACTCTTGCGTAATAATATTTTTATAACCGTTATAGACAATATACAAGCCGTCAATTATACCCTCTTTGTAATCCTCTAACGACGATTCAATAAAGTCATTGGAACGTTGAACATTGGGTGTTGAACTCAAATCACGCACCGCATCCAAGAGCTCAATGTCGTTATAGGCAAAAAACTCAATACCTTTTTTACCGATACCGCGCAAACGCACTTTGACTTTATTCTCTTTGCACTCTCGCATGAGCTTTTTAACGGCTTTTAATGTTTGAATATTAAAACCGCCGCACAGCCCTTTATCGGCAGTAACAAAAACAATATCTACCATTTTGGGGTTTTCAATCTTCTGAAAACAACGATTTTCTATACCACCGACTTTGAGACATTGAATACGTGCCGAAATTTCAGTAATCATCTCATTGATTTTTTCCGCATACAGACGTGAACGTTTTGCCAACTCTTCAGCACGACGGAGCTTTGCGGTTGAAACCAACTTCATAGCCCGTGTCGTTTTCTGAGTATTGCTAACGCTCTTGATCTGTCTTTTTATATCTTTTAAATTGGCCATAATGGTCCTTATACGCTAAAAGAAGCTTTAAACTCTTCAAGTGCTTTTTTCATCAGTGCATCCGTATCGTCATCAATTTTAAGAGCACTTCGAATATTCTCAAAAATCTGTGGATACCGTGCTTCAATAAACGGATACAGCTCCGCCTCAAATTTTGTCACTGCCGTAAAAGGAATATCATCTAAGAAACCGCTGTTTCCTGCAAAAATAATAAGTGCCTGTTTCTCAGCCGGAAGCGGAGAAAACGGTGGTTGCTTCAATACTTCTACCATACGCTGACCACGTTCAAGTTGATTACGACTCACTTCATCAAGATCCGATGCAAATTGTGCAAAAGCTTGAAGCTCACGATATTGAGCAAGATCAAGTCGCAGGGTACCCGCTACTTGTTTGGTCGCTTTAATTTGCGCTGCACCACCGACGCGTGACACTGAAAGTCCCACATTAATTGCCGGACGGATACCGGAGTTAAAAAGATCGGTTTCTAAGAAAATTTGACCGTCGGTAATGGAGATGACATTCGTTGGAATATATGCCGCGACATCACCGGCTTGCGTCTCAATAATCGGCAATGCCGTTAATGATCCCGCACCCAGTTCGTCGTTTAGTTTGGCAGCACGCTCAAGAAGACGTGAGTGAAGGTAAAACACATCTCCCGGATACGCTTCACGACCCGGAGGACGACGAAGAATCAACGACATTTCACGATATGCAACAGCATGCTTTGAAAGATCATCATACACGATCAACCCGTGACGTGCATTGTCCCGAAAGTATTCACCCATGGTGACACCCGTGTACGGTGCCAAAAATTGAAGGGCTGCCGCTTCGGCTGCCGTAGCCGAGACAATAATTGTATATTCCAACGCACCGTGCTCTTCCAAACGGCGTACAATTTGTGCAATGGTCGACTCTTTTTGACCAATGGCAACATAGATACAGACAACACCGTTGCCTTTCTGATTAATGATTGTATCGAGCGCTACCGTTGTCTTACCCGTTTGTCGGTCACCAATAATAAGCTCACGTTGACCCCGACCGATCGGCACCAATGCATCAATTGCTTTAATACCTGTTGCTAACGGCTCATGAACAGATTTACGTGCCATAATACCCGGTGCTTTTTCTTCAACCAGGCGGCTTTCTGTTGTTTCAATCGGTCCTTTGCCGTCAATAGGATCACCCAGTGCATTCACGACACGCCCCAACAGTGCATCGCCGACAGGAACACGAAGGAGTTTGCCCAGACGCTTCACCGACATGCCCTCTTTTAACAATGCTGCCGCACCAAGAACAACGACACCGACACTGTTGGCCTCCAGGTTCATTGCCAACCCTTGAGTTCCATCTTCGAACTCAACCATCTCGCCGGCCATAACATTACTCAATCCATATACTTGTGCTATGCCGTCAGCATATGAAATAACTTTACCTGTTTCATTAATATCTACATTCAACTCAAAACTATCAATACGCTCTTTGATAATTGAACTGATCTCATTCGCTTGTACTTTTGCTACCACTACGCGTCTCCTTTCCGATTCTTAAATTGCTTTTAAAATATGTTCTATCAGCTGTGAATTGAGGCGATTTTTCGAGAAATTAATCTCGACGCCCAAATCTTCAACTTCAACTTTAATACCGTCAAAATCATTTTTGACCATTTCCAGCGAGATGCTTGCACCCAACTTTTTACTCAGACCTTTTCCGATCCCCGTTAATGTCTTAGCATCAATCTCACTGTCACTATAGATTTTTCCATTATAGCTTTTATTCATACGAGCAATCTCTTTACTCAACTCCGAAGCAATTGCAGGAATAATATTGATACGTCCGTTCTCTACCAAAAGCTTAATAAAGTTGTTGACCTTATTGCTTTTAACAGTTTTTACTGCGCTGAGTAATATCTCTTCTTTTTGGGAATTGGGAACATCACGGCTTTCAAAAATAAGCAAAAGCCTTTTATCATTAAATTCGGATGCCAAGGCTTTAAAGAGTTCATTAACAACACTAATTTCCTTAGGTTTGAGCGTTCCCTTTAAAGCTTTGACATAGCGTTTGGCAATCAACTCTTCCATTACGCCACCTTCTTCATAATAATCTTGGCCATCATCTCTTTATCAAAGCCGGCACTGTCTTCTTCTAAAAGTTCGCTCATAATATCATTGACGGTATTGCGCACCATTTTGCGTTGCTCCAAATCCATTAATGACTCATGCTGCTTGATAATGTTTTCAATATCACTCTCACACTGCTGTATGATTTTATCTTTAATGATGTTGTTCTCTTTTTTAGCATGTTCATGCAGTTCGGCTGCAAACTTATGCGCTTCTTCAACTTCGGCCAAAGCCGCCTCTTTAGCCGCTTTCGACTCACGCAATTTCTCTTGAACCTTTTCAAGGTCCGCAGCAATTTCTGCGGTTCTACCGGTAAAAAACCCTTTGACAGGCTCGGCTAATAAATAGTAGAGAATTCCGGCAAATATCAGAAAGTTTATTGTACGTTCAAAAATATCCGTTCCGCCTCCCTCTGAACCGGTTGAAGCAACGGCATAACCCGTCATTATAAGTAATGTTATAACTGTTTTAAGCACCATAACTCCTTATATCTGCGAGAATTTAGCTTTAACAGCTTCTTTGTATAACGGCATCTGAGAAAGAAGTGCCGCTTTAATCTGTTCGCGTTCTTCATTCAATGACGTTTCAAATTCACTGTATTGGCTGGCTAATTCTGCACGTTTTGCATCAATTTTACTTTGGGCAAGCTCTCTTGCATCTGCTATAACTTTTTCTCTCAACTCCGAAACTGTACGTTTAGCTTCATCTATTATGCTCTGCGCTTCGGCTTTCAGTGCTGCAACGTCATCATCGGTAGAACCTGCTTCGTTAAGGTCACTCTTGATATCGGCATCACGTTTTTCCATATAAGCAAAAAGCGGTCTGTAAAGCCAACTGTTCAGAACGGCAATAAGAATAAGAAAGACAACGATCGTGACTGCAAGCAGTATTGGACTTATATCTAACATATCACCTCCTAAAAGTTACGGGATTATACAATTAATAAATTGAAGGTATAGTTAAAGTAAGAAAAAGTTTTAGTTCAGTTTGTTAAGGAAAGTAACAACTGCATCGTCAGAATCAAACTCTAACGTTATTTTGTTCGATTTACATGTAAATTTTATCTGCATAGCTTTCAGCTGTTCTTTAAGGGCAGTAAAGTCCAAAGTCGTATCAACCAAAGGAGTTTTTTCACTTTTATTCACATTTCTTGCACTTTTTAACAGCTGCTCCAACTCCCGAACACTCAGCTTCTGCCCCACAATAGAATCGACCATGAGCGCCTGCTCTTGTTCATTGAGCGGTACCAGTATTTTGGCATGACCCGCACTGATTTTACCCTCTATCAGTGCGCGTTGCGCTTTTTTCGAAAGCTGAAGCAGGCGCAAAGCATTGGTAACATGCGTACGGCTCTTGTTAACCATAGCAGCCAGTTCATCGTGCGTCATCTGATGCACCTGAATTAATTCATGATAAGCGTCGGCAAGTTCAACGGCATTGAGTTCATCACGCTGTATGTTTTCAATGAGTGCATGTTGACGCATCTGCTCCTCGTTGACTTTAGCGACAATAGCTTTAATGGATTTCAGCTTTGCCATTTTAGATGCACGTAAACGACGCTCTCCCGCTACCAAAATATAACCGTCCACGTCATCTTCGACGACAACAATGGGCTGCAGCAATCCGTGTCGCTTAATAGATTCGCCCAGCTCTTGAAGTGATTTTTCATCAAATGTTTTTCGTGGTTGGTACGGATTGGGACGAATCTGCTTGAGAGGAATCTCTAACACATCACCGCGATCCGGCACCTCGTTGTCGTATGCCTCACTCATTTCACCCAGGAGTGCTCCCAGACCTCTTCCAAGCGCCTCTTTGGCCATTATGCAATAATCGCTTGTGCTAAATTCTGATAGGCAATGGAACCGCGTGATTTCACATCGTATAAAATAACAGGCTTGCCGAAACTTGGGCTTTCTGCCAATTTGACATTGCGCGGAATTACAATAAAGTCATCTTTTGTATCTTTAAACAACTTGGATTCAAAATGTTGCGAGAGGTCGGCAAAAACCTGCTTAGAGAGATTGTTTTGCGAACTGTACATGGTTGGTAAAAAACCCTTAATCTCCAATTTCGGATTAATAGTTTTACGTATCAAACGCACGGTATTAAGCAGTTGTGCCAAGCCTTCTAAAGCAAAAAACTCACACTGAATCGGAATAATAACCGAGTTAGATGCCGACAATGCATTAATTGTCATCGGTCCGAGTGCCGGCGGTGAATCAATAATAATGTAGTCATACTCTTTTTTAATCTGTGCAATGGCACGTTTTAAAATCAACTCCCGTCCTTTGGAATTTTCCGCATCATAATACTCTTTTTCAAGACCGACAACACCAATATTTGAAGGTACCAAATTGAGCGTCGGTAACGAAGTTTTTAAAATCGTTTCTTTAATTTTAGATGCGCCGATAAGAACATGATAGATGTTATGTTCGTAATCATTACGAGAATACCCCAGCGATGTGGTGGCATTTGCCTGAGGGTCGGCATCAATAAGAAGTACTTTTTTCTCGGCAACGGCAAGTGACGCCGCGAGATTCACGGCAGTCGTCGTTTTACCGACACCCCCTTTTTGATTTGCGATGACTATGACTTCACTCATCTTAGACTGTACACCTTTTCACCATTATACTCCACAGAACCATCATATTGCAGAACTACTGCTTGCAGTGAGATCTCACTGCCTTTGATATGGGTAAAAAACTTTTGGCTTTTGTAGAATTCTAACTCAAATTTGCTAAAAATCTGCTTCCATGATGGACAACTTTTCAACAATGCAAAATATTGCGTCAAGAGATCATCAATATCCATACAGACATCAAGTGTTTCAAACCTTTGTGGCGCCGATCTCATATTCAAACCGATACCGCAAACCACGATATTCTCAATAAGCGTCGTTATGGTGCCACCGATTTTCTGTTCGCCGAGATAAAAATCATTAGGCCATTTAAGCCACACGTTTGATCCGTGTTTTTGTAATATCTCTTTAAGAAGCATGGAAAAATAGATGGAGCTTGATTCAAGCTTTAAATCTTCCGGAAGCATCTCTCGCGGTACGGCAAACGAGACAAAAAGATTGCCTTTATGACTGATCCATGAATTGTCACGACTGCCGCGACCGTGTCGCTGCTCTGCAGCGACTACGGCAACAGGCGCATGCACTGTTTGAGACTTTAACCGCTCTATCAGATAACATTGTGTGGAATCGACACAATCAAGAGAGAGTATCTTCAACACCCAATCGCTTTCCGTTAAGATAGTCAACCGTTTTCATCTCTTTTTTTGACGGCGGTTGCACATAAAACAGTCGAATGGAACCTTTAGAACAGCCTACAAGAACGCTCTCTTTATCAATTGAAAGAATTTTACCTGCACTGTTTATTGATTCGGACTCCTCCAGCTTCATTTTTTTAAGTTTTAAACCACCTTTTAAAAACAGACCTGGCCATGGCGTGTAGGCACGATATTTATTATAAAGTCTCCGGGCATCATCAAAGCTGACTTCACCCTCTCTCTTTGAAATTTTTTGACAATACGTTGCGTGCGCATTATCTTGAGGTAACGGTTTTATATCATTAAACGTACGCAATACCTCCAGAGTCAATACAGCAGCGGTCTGCGTCAATCGGTTAAAAAGTGATGCGACCATTTCATCATCGGCAATGGTTACTTTTTCAATTTTTAGAATCGCTCCCGTATCGAGTCCCGCATCCATCAACATAGCAGTCACTCCGCTTTGAATATCACCGTTTAAAAGCGATTGTTGAATCGGACTTGCTCCGCGATATTGCGGTAAAACAGAGGCGTGAAGGTTAATACATGGCGCATGATCCAAAATTGCTTGCGGAAGAATCTGACCATACGCCGCTACCACAATAAAATGGCAAGGTATGCTCCGCAGGTGTGCGACAACCGCATCGTCACGCAGTCGGTGCGGCTGATACACGTCAATATGATGTTCTCGTGCCGTTACCTTCACCGGCGACGCTGTTACAGTTTTTTTTCGGCCTATCGGCTTATCCGGCTGGGTATAGACTGCCACCACTTCAATGTCATCCGCTGCTATCATATGGCTTAAGATGCTGCTCGCATAATCGGGTGTCCCCATAAAGATAACTCTCATAATGGCTCTTTGGAAAAAACTGTTCCGCCGCTGTGCTGATGCAATAAAAAAAAGTTTTTAGCATCTTTTAGGTCGAAACCACTTGCCAAAAACATGGCTTTATTGTGCTCAAGCATATATGCAGCAGCTTTGAGTTTGGTCACAATCCCGCCGGTTGCAAAGCTGTTGTTTGGCGTCACGTCACGGTTAAGTTCTTCCGGTGCAATCGCACTGACATACGATGTGACTTTGGCATCATTGTTCCGATTCGGATCTTTGTCGTAATAGGCATCAATATCTGAAAGAATCACGAGCATATCGGCATGAAACGCCACGGCAGCATAGGCCGAAAGTTGGTCATTATCGCCAAGTTCAAGCTCGTCGGTTGCCGTCGCATCATTTTCATTGACAATAGGAAGGACGTCATGTGCTAGAAGCGGTTCAATAGTATTTAAAACACGTTGCGACTGCTCTTTCGTTTCAAAATTTGCCGCAGTTACCAAAATTTGAGCCGGTAAAATATTGTACTTTTCAAACTTTTTTTTGTAAAGGCGCATCAGCAACGGCTGCCCAATAGAAGCCAGTGCCTGCTTATTGGCAATCATCTTTTTATCTAACTTCAATTTAGTATAACCGGCTGCCACCGCACCCGAAGAGACAAGAATTACCTCATACTCTTTTTTGAGTTCTGCAATAAAATCTACTAAGTTTTGCATACGTCCTCTGGCAATACGATTGTGTTGCGTCAACACTGCACTACCGACTTTTAACACCAAACGCTTCATTGTCGTGCCAGCTTTACCAGTTCGTAAAGAGCAAACTTCACAGCGTCGATATTGGTATGCGTTACTGATGAAATCGGAGCAATAAAAAAGGGTTTTGTCATATCATACGTACCCGTTCCTTCGGCAGTAGTTTGTTCATAGTAGCCCAAAGAGCCGTCAAATCCAAAAACAGTCTTCTTTGAAAGCTCCAGATCTAGCATAGTAACAAATGTTTCAACCGCAACGGGAGCCTCTTGTGACGGTATGGCGTCAACCCGCGTCAATGCAATGGCAAACGAACGCGAATCCAGTGTTTTGGAGAATTTCTTTAACTCGCTGCTGAGGGTTTGAAACTGATCTTTCATATCATGATACGATGCCAAATCAACCATAAAAAGTAAGGTCTTTGTACGCTCAATATGACGTAAAAACTGTAAGCCCAAACCTTTTCCGTCACTGGCACCTTCAATAATACCCGGAATATCTGCCATAACAAAACTGTCATAATCACCGACATCAACCTGACCGAGTTTTGGTGTCAATGTAGTAAACTCGTAATTGGCAATCTCCGGACGAGCGTTAGAGACCGTTGAAATCAACGTTGATTTTCCGACATTGGGAAAGCCGACCAAACCGATATCGGCAATAAGTTTTAAATCAAGCGTAATCTCTTTAAC
>JALSLA010000075.1 GCA_026988515.1 Helicobacteraceae bacterium
GCATTATATTTTGTCATTCAAGAAGGAGCACTGATGTTTCGCCTCTCCAACCTGATAGCATCGGTCGTCGAAAATAAAACGGAACGTCTTTTAAACGGTGCTATAGCCATTTGGAATTTTACCAATCGCTGCAACCTTTCGTGCATGCACTGCTACTCCAAATCGGGTTTGGATGAGGTAGACACGCTGACAACGCAACAGATTAAAAAAACAATATTACAGATGAAAGAAAACGGTGTAAAATTTATTATTTTCTCCGGTGGAGAGCCGTTAACACGCAAAGATATTTTTGATATTGCCGACTTTTGCAAAACCAACGGAATTATTACCTACCTTTCGAGTAACGGTCTCTATTTTACTAACAATAACATTGAGCGTATTGTCAATACCTTCAATTATGTCGGCGTAAGCATTGACGGTGATGAGGCAACGCATGATTACTTTCGCGGTTTAAAAGGTGCTTTTAAAGAGTCTCTCAAAGCCATCCTTCTTGCCAATGAAAAGGGTGCTAAAGTAGGCATACGCTTTACAATGACGCAAGAGACGATCGGATCGCTAGCGTATATGTTTGAGCTCGTTGAACAACACCATATTCCTAAAATTTACATTTCACATCTTGTCTATTCGGGGCGCGGTCTTGACAATTTAAAGATGGATCTGTCTAAAACGCAACGTCGTGATGCCGTCAATTTTATTTTGGACAAAGCGTTTCAATACTACCAAGAGGGACGTGACATTGAAATTGTAACCGGTAATATGGAACAAGATGCCATTCTCTTTCTTCAGCGATTTGGAGAGCATTACCCCGATTTAAAAGAACCAATGCGACAACGGCTTATAAGCTGGGGCGGTAATAGCGCCGGACGCAAACTGCTGAACATCAACAGCGAAGGCGATGTTCGACCGGATCCATTTTTTCCGGTGGTTATCGGTAATATTATCGAGCAGGATTTTAGCTCTATTTGGAACCAAGGTGCACTGCTCAATCAGCTCCGTATTCATCCGCGAAATACCCTTGGCGGTATCTGTGCGGATTGTAACCAGATCAGTATCTGCAACGGGGGGTCGCGAGCACGCGCTTATGCTATTACGGGAGATCTCTGGAGCGAAGACCCCTCCTGTTATTTAACTCAAGAAGAACGAAGGAACGATTTATGAAGCTACCCACACTGTTTACGGGACTTTTACTTGCCATACCGCTTATTAGCAGTGCGGCATCCGATATGAAGGCTCTGTTAAAAACTGCCGGCAATACCGAAAAGATCTTTGTTGTTGAGCGCGAAAGCGAATCCTTGGCCGTAATAGAAAACGGTCTGCCTAAAGGGCATATAAAAAACATGCACAACATGAACCACGGCGTGGTGAAATTTTACGGTAATGACGGGTATGTCATTAGCCGTGACGGATACATCGTTAAATTCGACCCGGAAAAAGAGGTCATACTCAAAGAGTACAAAACCAGCGACAGTGCGATCGGTTTTGTTATTAACGACTATTATGTTGCCGTTGCCAATTACGACAAAAAAAGTGTTGATATTTTAGATCGCGATCTCAATCCGCTTCAATCATTTCAAACAGGATCAAAAAACGTCGGTATTAAGATCTATAAAGACTACCTTGTCTTCTCTCAAATGGACAACGATACAATCACCGTCCTCCGCGATAAAAACAGAGGAGAAAAAATTCCTGATTTTGAAATTTATAAAGAGTTTGAGCATGTCGGTGTCATGCCTTTTGATGCCATGATTAAAGACAATCACTATATTGCCGGATTTTTTCAAAGTCCGTTTTTCGGTGTCGTCGATTTAGATACCATGACCTACCAAAAGATCACAATTTTGCTTGGTGACCGAAAACCGGTGCTCAAAGTTCCACACTTCGGTTTTTGGAGTATTAGCAACGGTAATGTATTCATTCCAGCCGTCGGAGACAACAAAGTACTCGTCTACACACCCGATTTTAAATTTGTTACCAATATTGAAACCGAAGGACTGCCTGTGTTTACATCGCTTAGTCCCGATGAAAAATATTTGGCGGTGACCTTTAGCGGTAAAAAATTTCCGGTTATTCAAATTATTGACACCAAAACACTCAAAATCATTAAACGCTTTGAGTTTGACGGTAAAGTCCTGCACGTGCGATGGTCCAAACAGCGTCCCAATCTCTATGTATCGGTTAACGATGCCAATAAAGTAGCTGTTTTCAACACAAACGGATGGTGGCTGAGTCGTGAAATCTTTCAAATCGCCAAACCTTCGGGTATCTTTATTTACGAAAAAGGACAATAATGGGTACGGTCTATTTAACGGGTGCGGGTCCGGGTGACATGGAACTGCTAACCCTCAAAGCACTGCGTGTCGTCAACGAAGCCGATGTTATTATCTATGATCGGCTTGCCAATCCCGACATTCTCAAAGAAGCCAAAAGCGGCTGTGAATTTGTCTATGTCGGTAAAGAAGATGGCAAACACACCCTGCCTCAAGATGAGATTAACGAAACCATCTACCACAATGCATGCAAACATCGTATTGTAGTACGCCTTAAAGGCGGTGACCCGTTTGTCTTTGGACGCGGTGGAGAAGAGGCAGCGTATTTACATGAACGCGGTATTGCTTTTGAAATCATTCCCGGCATCACTTCAGCCGTCAGCGCACCGGCATATGCCGGTATTCCCGTAACGCATCGCGGCATTGCCGTCTCCTTTCGTGTGGTCACCGGTCATGAAGCTCCCGATAAAGAAAACTCTCAAATTCCATGGGAAAACTTTAAAACCGACGATACCATTGTTTTTTTAATGGGGCTTCACAACCTTGATAAAATTACTCAAAAACTCATTGAAGTCGGCAAAGATCCCACCTACCCTTGCGCTGTCATTTCTAAAGGGACAACACCCCAGCAACATGTTGTGGTAGGCACATTAGAAACCATTGTCAAACGCGCTCAGGGAGTAGCCACACCCGCACTTATTGTTGTGGGGAAGGTTGTGGAACTGCGTCAACAACTCGAATGGTTTCATCCCTAGAGTATTAATTTACATGTAACTAATACTCTTGTAACCGGTATTTTTGCCACAATGCTTCTACCTGAGTATTGCCGCTCTCTTTTGCTTTTTGTGCCCACTGCTTCGCTTTGGCAAACTTCTCTTGCGCACAATAAATTTCAGTTAACAGGTAGTATGCTTCCGTGTCGTTATTTAAAGCATTCTTTTCAAGCCATTCGGCGGCATGTTCAAAGTCGAGCAACTGCATATAGATACGACCGATATTGGCAATAGCACCTCGATGCCCTTGTTGTGCCGCCTGTTCTAACAGCGCTGCTGTTTTTGTCACATTTTGATCGGTAGCATCACCGCGATAATACATTAATGCCAAATTGTATTGAGCATCCGCATGATTCTGAAGTGATGCTTTTTCTAACCACTGCAATGCCTCGTGATAGTTTTGCGTTACATAACGCCCCTGCAAATAGAACATGCCCAGATCATATTGCGCTCTAGCACTCTTTAATGTTGCTGCTTGACGTAGCCATTCAAGACCTTTAGTACTGTTTTGAGTCGTTCCGAGTCCGTTAAAGTAGAGATAGCTCAATGCATTTTGAGCCGTAGTATTGCCCTCTTTGGCTTCTTGCGCATAATACTGAAAAGCTCGTTTGTAATCGTGTTGTTTAAACGCTTCCAAAGCGCTTTGCGTTGCATACAATCCTACCGTAAACACCCCTGCCAAAAGTATTCCGTATCGCATCTGCACTCCTTACATTAATTGTAACAATGTTGCCAATATCAAGGCACCCAAAAACGTAATGACTACAATAACCATCCGTTTTTGATGCTCTTGAATCTCATATTTATGCTCTAAATAATCTGCAAGTTTTAACGCCGGAAAAATAGTAAAGAGAAACATGGGAAACGTGTAGACTAAAATCATCACAATATCTTGCGCAATCATCCATTCACCTTAATGTTTTAAAGTTAATTTATTATATTTATTATATCATACAACAATACATACTGCTTTGCCAATCACTGGCAATTGTAGAACATAAGGGTTCCTATGAAAAATACAATCAAATTGGGTATTCTCTCCCTCATCATCTCTGTTCTGGTAATGGGGTGTGCAAGCTCCGGAGTGTCTCACGATGTTATGGCACATAAAACAGTCTCGACGAAAGAGATTCACGATATCATCAAACAAGCAGCGGAACAGGATGGTTGGCGCATGACCGAATTTCGAGCCAACTCAATGATTGCCGAAAAAGACGGTGTGGTCACTACGGTAACCTATAAAAATTCGGAAATTTCAACGAATCCGAAGAACAGCAGTTTAGAAGAGACTATTGAAGATGCACTCAAGCACTAAAGGGTATCTCTTAATACGGTACTATTCAAAAAGAACGTGTAGGCCTTCTCTGTTTTTAATGCGGTAACCGTTGGACTCTTTTTCCAACAAATCCAGTACTACGAGCTTTTTGAAGGTTCGTGAGAGTGTCTCCGGTGTCATATGCAGATGTTCGGCGAGCTGATAATGCTTAAGTTCACTCAGCGCTTCATCATTATCACATAAAAACTTGGCCAGTCGCGCTGTTGAGTCTAAAACAACATTTAGCGCAATAACATCCTCAAGGTACTTGATTTTTTTAGAGAGTGATTTAAACAGTAACAGGGCGACATCGGGATCATGTAAAAACTCTTTTTTAAAGCGTTCAAAGTCTATCTCTATTACCGTTCCGTCTGTCTCAAATGCAGCCGAAGCCGGATACGCCACTCCCTCCAAGGTTGCCATCTCTGCAATTAAAGAGACCGGACGAAAACGGTGCATGATAATTTCATTGTTTTTAGGATCGGTTTTATAGACTTTTAATGTTCCTTCTATTAATAGTGTCAACGAAGTCGGTTGGTCTTTTTCATAAAAAAGGATGGAACCTTTGTCAAAATGCTTTTTCGTAGAAAACGATCCCAGTAATTCAAGCTGCTCATCGCTTAAGGTTTCAAAAAAATAGATTTTTCGTAGATTGGTCACGATTATCCTTTTTACATGTAAAACATTAAATCAATCCAAAGAATATAACCATCTCTGGCTTAAGAGGGCATTAACCATTATTCTTTTACACTTCATCATTACAACCAGCAAAGAGGGATGATGGACTTTCACACATATCTACACGCCGTTGGAACCGGACATAAAGGCAATCGGGATCTTAGCTTTGAAGAGAGTCACGATATGATGCGGCAACTCTTAGACCAAAAAGCTTACCCCGAACAGATCGCTGCATTTTTACTGGGGTGGCGCATGAAGCCTGAAACAACAGAAGAGTTTCGCGGCGCACTGCACGCATGTGATGCGTATACCCGAACAACACCCATTGCAAACTCCCTGGAACTGGGCTATCCTTTTGACGGGAAACGGCATAATCCGTACCTTTTTCCATTAACGGCATCGTTGCTACAAAAACGACTGAACCTTATTGTTACCGGCGATATATTACAACCGGCAAAAAAGGGTATTACCACACAAGACATCTGCCGTCATATACCGCTTACTTCGAACCTTTACTACTTTGAGCGGCAAACATACTGTCCCTCTCTCCATGCCCTCAGTAAGATTCGAAACCGTCTTGATCTGCGAACCGGCTTAAATACCATTGAAAAGCTCCCCAGAGTCGCCCAAAGCGACGCTGCCGTCACGGGAGTATTTCACAAACCGTATGTAAAGAAGTATATTGATATTTTTGCCGCTCGCTATAAGCGCTTTGCACTCTTGCAAGGGAACGAAGGTACCCCCGAGCTTTTTAGCAAAGGGCGACTGTGGCTTGTTGTTGACGCTAAAGTACAAGAGTATCTCATTGATCCCAAACGTTACGGCATCGATTACCAGCGCTCTTGGAAACGCATTTCACTTGAAACCTCGTTAGAACAACTGAACGATCCCTCGGAAGTATTTCACAAACTGGCACGACTCAACGCTGCCATATTGCTTATGGTTGCCGATCATTCAACCGATATTGACGAAGCATTTGCCCAACTTGCTTAAGTTTTGGCACCATACTGTCTATTTACGATGATTGACAAAGCTGTGATACAAGGCTTCAAACCCCACCTCACTGGCGTGTTCTACAGCACCCATCAGCTCAATCGCATGTGAAAACTCTCCTTTTTTCCACTGTTCTACGGCCTCTTTGGTTTTTTGATGTACCGTCTTATGATGCGATATCAAACTCGATATTGCCTGCGTATCATCTTTGATTTTCTCTTTATTCGTACTAAACCATCTGGCGAATCGGCAACTGTTTTCATCCATGATATCAGAATTTTCATCGAAAATGAAGGCGTTATAACCCAAGAGTTTAAAGAGAATATGGTCCAGTTTTCCGGTACCGACATCAGCTTCATTCGTAATGTTTTCTGTAATATCACGAATACGCTGCGAATTGCTAATCACAATATTTAACTCTTCAAAAAAGGAGGAGAGTTTCGAACTCATACTCTCACTGTTATTTCGAAAGGTTTCTGCGACATCTTGAATTTCTGAAGTATTTTGTTTTAACTGACCAATACTTATTTCAACTTCTTGGGTTGCTTTTTGCGTTCGCTCGGCTAACTTTCGCACCTCATCGGCTACTACGGCAAAACCGCGACCGTGTTCTCCCGCACGTGCCGCTTCAATGGCAGCATTAAGCGCCAACAAATTCGTTTGGTCCGATATGTCTTTAATTAAATCAATGATATTGCCAATAGAAGTAACACTCTCGTTTAAGGTAGCGGCACCGTTGTCAAGATTCATGGTCTCTTGCGTAATCTCTTCAATAGAACTGTTAATGCTTTGACTCTCTTGCTGCACAATGTCAATACATGTCGAGGTTTTATTATTCAACGTTTCCGCTTCGTTAAGCTGCTCGACTGCCGATTCCATAATTGTCATCGTAAACGAGATCCCGTTCTTATAGGACTTTAACAATAACGCTACGGCATTTTGAATCGCTTCGTCTTTCTCTTGGGAACTCTTGGTTTCTTGCGTATTACAATACTCTCGTTGGTCATACTGCGACCGTAATGTCTCAAGCTCTGCTTCGAGCTCACGGTTTCTGCGTTCGAGTGCTTCTATGTGATGCTGTTCTTTAGAAGAATTACCAAAAATTCCCATGACTAAACCCCTGTATTTTAATTTAAAAAAATTATTATATCATAATTTTTACCTATGAAACACTTTTAGTTTTTTTTTGTAAATAAATTTCTATCATTTTACTCTTACTCATAAAACTGCAACAGTAATTGAGCAGGTCAAAAAAATCTTTGTGACTAAAACCCAGTCGTTCAAGTTTTATGATGTTTTCTGCCGTAAATGTATCGGTATTATACAAGGCATTCAACACTTCCTGTGCCAATATGCGCTGATTTTCTGCAACGGGAATCTCTTTGATGCCCGTTGCAATATTGTCAATAACAGTCCCATCGACATCTTTCGATCGAAGCAGTTTCGCATTAAAGTCTTGACAGTACGTTCGCTGCTCCTTATGCGCAATGTAGAGTCGTAAAAACGGCAGCAATGCCGCATCAATAGCACGATGATGCATCATCGAGCGCTGATACGCCACAAACTCTATCAGTGCGCTCTTGTCAATGGTGGCAAAAAGCTCCAGGTGAGGCGGTACAAACCCCTCGGATGGCTAGCAAGAAAATAGCTCTAACCGCCGAAATATAGGGCTTTGTTAGAGTTTATTGTATCTAAAAAAATATAAATGTCAGTAGATAATGGGCATTAGTTACTGACAATTTGGCTGACAGTCTATATTACAACAATTTAATATTAAAGCATAAAAAGATATTCGTAAGAGTATTGGAATGTATCATTTTACATACGATTATTCTCTACATAATTAATAATAAATATTCCAATAATTATCAAATGAATATTCATGTTTATTTTTTTCCGTATAAAACCTAAGGTCGCCAATATGCTTTTTAAATAAAACCAAATTTTTTTTATCAAATCCTACCCTATCTAAAGAAAACCCTACTAATTGATAATAAGGGTAGATAGGATCAAATGCCCTTACAACATCAAATACCCTTTTAGGATCCAATTTATCTTTAAGTGGTTTAAATATCTTTATTACTGTATCAAAATTTTTGAAATATTGCACATTCATAATCATTTCAACAAAAGCCCTATGTATAGATGACACATCATATCCATCATACTCAATCACCTCAAAGCGATTTGTATTCTTTGGTGTTAGATAAATAATATGTTTATCTTCATAAGAAGCTATACTTCTCGTAAAGCGATACTCTTTTTGGTATGCATGATCAATATCCTTCTGGATCAGTAAAGTATTCCCAAAATAATTTTTTAATGATAATTCTTTAGAAAAAAAGACAAAATTATCTTTTTGATTACTTAACTGCTGAATATTTAACGCTGTTGTCATTGAAAAGAATCCTTTCTTTTCAAATGTACTTACAAAATCGTATATATTAATATCAGGATAGAGTGTATATCGAACCTTATTGATCTTTTCAGAGGATACAGAATATGTTTTAAGTCCCAATCTGTTTTGCAGCAGATCAAAGAATCGTCTTGAAGAAACATCCTGGGCAATAAGTTTCTTCATTTTGAGACGATCAAGAAGAAGATTAAGATCTTTTAACGAATATATTTTTTTTTCCTGGAGCAAATCTTTAATAGTTTCAATATTTTTGCTAAAAAGATCTCTTTTGGTTTTTGCCATTTCTTTTATTAGTCCCTGCTTTGCTTAAGTATATATACTTAAGCATATCATATATATTAAAATTTGTCAAGTACCATCGCAACTACTGACTATCCATATATCTACCTCTTGACAAAAAGAGATTAAATTAGTATAATTAAGTATATATACTTAATTAATAAGGGCTATCATTGAAAATATACGTACTAAAACAGGGGAAACCCCTAGGATATCTTGAGGAAAAAACTTTTGGAAAAATAAGTTTCGTCTATCTACAAGATATTGATAAGTCCTACTACATCC
>JALSLA010000076.1 GCA_026988515.1 Helicobacteraceae bacterium
TAAAGAGGTATTATGGCACTTAGCATCGAAGCAGCACTGCAGCGTATTTATGCATCTATTACTCCAAAATCTACCGAACTTATTCCTGTTGAATCGGCACTGGGACGCGTTCTCGCCGACGATCTTGTCGCCACTTACAATCTGCCGCCTTATGACAACTCCGCCATGGACGGTTATGCCGTCAAAACCCATGATGCCGGTTCGTGTGTCAAGGTTATTGAAACCATTCATGCCGGAGACGACAAATCGATTTTGCTCAGTGAGGGCACGGCGGTTAAAATTATGACCGGCGCACGGATTCCTCAAGGATGTGAGGCTATTGTACCCCAAGAAGACGTTACTCTCACAACACAAGGCATTTTGTTGCCTGAAACAATCCGCCCCGCACAACACATTCGGCTCTGTGGTGAAGATATACAACAAGACGATCTTCTTTTAGAAGCTAAAACCCTGCTGCATGCTCACCACCTTACGCTCTTGGCATCACAGGGAATTTCCCATTGTCAGGTTCACAAAAAACCGCGTGTCGCGGTCTTTGCTTCAGGAAGCGAACTGAAAATGCACTATGAGACGGTAGCATCACACCAACTCTACAATACCAACTCACCGACGTTTTTGGCACGTTGTGAAGAACTTGGGTGCGATGTGAGTTTTATCGGTACGGCCGACGACTCTCTTGAATCTATTAAAGCGCATATTGCCGCTTCACTCGATGCCGACCTCATTATTACCTCGGGCGGGGTGAGCGTTGGCGATGCCGACTTTACCAAAGAAGCCTTCGAGGCTTTTGATATGCAGCGTGCTTTTGACAAAGTCGCTATTAAACCGGGAAAACCGACAACTTTTGGAACCATCGGCAATACCCTTGTACTCAACCTTCCGGGGAATCCATTAGCGGCCGCACTAAACTTTGAGCTCTTTGCACACAGCATTATTTTGGCACTTAGCGGTATGAAACAACGTTATCTGAATGTTTTACATGTAAAATTACAACATGATTTTACATGTAAATCGGGGCGTCGGGCACTCATTCCCGGATGGTATGACGGTGAATTTTTTCAACCCTGCAAAAAATTTGCTCCGGGCATGATCTCGCCGTTGGCACAATCCAACGGCATCATGATGATTGATGAACATGTCGCGACACTGAAAAGCGGTACCGTTGTTAAAGTGATTCCGACGCAATTTGGAATCTACAGTGATCATATGCAGGATCTTGTTACACGCGCATAGGATTACAAAATTTTTTCTTCTTTTTGATGCTTTCAAATAGCTTATCACTACTCCACTCTCTTGCAACGGCATCGGAAAAAACAATCTTATCCATCTCGATCACTCCCATGGTGTCTGAGTAGGCATCATCACGAAACGCTTGCGCATACCCTGTCGCCGTTTCATGGACAATAACACTGTGAAGCATAACCTCTTTTTCGCCGTTGACACACGTTGTTAAGTGCATCAGTGCGTCAATCAGCACAAAAAACACCCGACTAAACTGCTCAGCAGAAGGAGAGACGGGCAATATAACATAACGTTCAGAATGACGCATCATCGCTTCGAGATACGCAGCATCATCATCACACCACAATGTCACGGCATGATCGAAACTGTCAATAATCTCTTTCATATTCTGTTTCATCAGACCAAAATCATATACCATTTGACCGTGATCCAAAAAGTTTGATTCAAAAAGCAGTTCTACCCGGTAAGAGTGCCCGTGTAGCGATGCACGGCAGCGCTGCGTTGAACAGTTACGGACAATATGGGCATTTTCAAATTTAAACATTTTTCTAATGATCATTACCTACACCCCTCTGTTCTGATCCCAAATTCTAATATGCAGACGGTCACTATATCGGAAACCTTTGGCTTTACAATAGGCAATAACCGCCTGCGTATTAGACTCAATCTCCTCTTTGCTACCCCCTTGAGGCATACAAGAGACCTCTGTTTTATGCGCCAAAGCGAGCAACTCGTCAATCTCACATTCAAGATTTTTTTGAAGACTCGCTGCATCAACGGTAAATTTAAAAAAACTCTCATCGGCATTATCGATAATAGCATTAAAAATATCGGGTCGTATCCGTTTACTATACGGTTCACCGCTGTTAGAGAGCTTTATTGAGAGGGCATAAACACACGATTTATAGACCGGATATTTTTCAAAGTTGACCGCTACAGCACCGTTTGTTTCAAAGGTAACACGATGGTGACGGCTTATAAGATACTCCACAAAAGCAACCAACACAGGGTTGTCGGCATGAAGCAGCGGTTCACCGCCGGTAAAGACAATATCGACGTCACTCGGAAGCGTATGGCTTTGCATAATTTCAAGAAGTTGCGCCGTTGTATCAATACGTTGCCATGACGCACCAAAAGCGTGCCGATCAACAGCATACAGTGTATCACAACCTGCGATCTCGATGCCATTGTCTAAAATTTCAATGCAGCCAAAACCTTCACAGCGCATATTACAACCACCGAAACGGAAAAACAGTGAGGGCACTCCGGTATAGATGCCCTCCCCTTGAATTGAGTAAAAGTGTTCTACCAAATAAAGCATCAGCCACCGGTCTCATAAAAAGCACGTTTGGAAACTTCGCCTTCAGTATCACCCCAACGGTTTTTTTCGGGCTTGGTACGTACCACCTCTTTTAAAATCAGTGCTGCTTGGGCAATATTTCCTGACTGTACCGCCTCTTTAATGCTCATTGCTTCATCAAAATAGAGGCACGGAATGAGCAAGCCCTCTGCCGTCAGACGAATACGATTACATGTTGAGCAAAAGTCATCATTATACGGCTCAATAATACCAAATCGGTATCCGTCATCCAATTGATAGTAGTGCGAAGGCGAATGACCGTCAAAGCCCTCGTCTGTATAGTGATATTTACTGCCTATAACCGTTAAAAGCTCCTTGCTTTTCATGCCCTCAATATCAACCTGAGCATGGACATTTTCCATATATTCAATAAAACGCACACTCATACCGCGTACTTTACAATACTCCAGCACATCAAGAATTTCATTATCGTTAAGACCTTTCATAGGTACCATATTGATTTTTACTCTCAAACCGACTCGTAATGCCTCATTGACACCCTCAAGAACATTACCCAAAACATCCTTTTGGGCAATCTGTTGTGCTACATGAGGTCGCAATGTGTCAATGGAAACATTAATGCGCTTTAAACCCGCATCATAGAGCTTTTGCGCACTCTGCTTCAGTAGGTAACCGTTTGTAGTCATTGCCAGATCAATATCGTTTTTATAGGTATAGATCATTCCGATAAAATGGTGAATGTCTTCTCGAAGCAAGGGTTCACCACCGGTAATACGTACTTTATTGATACCTTCGTCAATGCAGACTTTTACAAAAGCAAAAAGCTCTTCAAAACGCAAAATATTCTCTTTAGGTACCCATGAAAACGGTTTTTCGGGCATGCAATACTGGCACCGAAAATTACACCGCTCCGTAACCGAAATACGCAAGTAATCGACACGGCGGTCAAAACTGTCTATGAGCACTGCTAGATCCTTATGGTAATAGTAAAGAGCATTATAGCACTGCGATATTATAAAGAGATAATAGTGCCAAAAAAAAGAAAAAAGTAGGTGGATACAAAGAGGAAATACCTCTTTGTATGGTAGTGCAGTGGACTAGAAGTTGTACCGTGTCCAGAAACGGATATGATCCGCATCGATTCCGGCATCGTCATGATCACGCATAATGTATGCAGCGAACATGTCCATACCCAATGCACTTGTTTTGTAGATAACATCAAGTTCATTGTAGTCATTCACATCATTGGCGCCGCCACTTGACATCACACCGTGAAGAATGACTTTACCGCCGCCGACACCCATCGCCGCTTTCAGAGCAAATGAATCAGAATCGTGTCCGATAAATGCCTGATTGTAAATGGCCTGCGTGTATAACGGTGTTTTAACACCGGTACCGACATTGCGAATTTTTGCCGCGCCGTCATCAACTGACGTATATGCCAAACTCGCTGTTACCGGACCAAACTCGCCGCCAACTTTAACACCAAACGCTACCGTATCGTCAAGACCGGCAGTATCTGGCATAATGGTACCTGCTTGCAATCCGATACCTACCGGTAAACCGCTAATTTGTGCATCGGCCCAAATCGCTGACGTATCTCCTGCAACGGCTACATCATCTAAAAAGTAGTATGAGAGCGTCAATGCCGTCATAGGAATCAGCTTGGTAGCCGCAGTCAACATATAGGCGCCACGAGCAATTGGAGCCGAACCGACAATGGTTTCTGCTGCAAGATCCGTGAAAGCACTCAGATTATTGTGTTTGTCTGAAGTTGACACATACGCACCCACTAATGTTGTCTCCGGAAGGTCACTGTTAATGACTACGGCTGCATCAAAAGTATTTTTAAAGACACTCCAAGATTCAGAGAATGCTAACGGCGAGAGCGATTTTGGAAGCTCTTGGCGACCGAGTTTCACTAAAGTGTTGCCCGCTTTTTTAGTAATGTAAACTTTCGTTAACGCACCGCCGTTTAAACCGCCGTTGGCACTTTGTCGAATGTTGCTTACCAGGTTTTTCTCGAGTCCTAACGTTCCGAGCATGGTGTACTGACCGCCTAAACCAAACCCGTTGCCAATATCACTATCTACATTTAACTGAAGACCGATATTTGCCATAGAGCTGTTTTGGTGGAAAAATCCGTCAGCGTCCGTATCTGCCGTTTGGTAGTAAAGCGCTGCTTGACCGCCAACATTCACATCTACATCTGCAGTAGCTACTGCACCCGTTACCAGTGACGCTGCCGCCATTGAAATCATTAATTTTTTCATTTACACTCCTGTTTCTTGTTTTTATAAAGAACCCTGTTTGTTCGATACCAGACGTTAAGTACCGCTCATAAAACATTGAATGCTTTATGACACCCCCAAATACGGGTGCTTTATAAAGTTACCCTATATTCTATATTAAGTTTTTTTAATTTAATATTAACTCTTCATTAAATTATATATTTACTCCCATACCCAACACAAAATGCGTAAAATAGGCTCTTTTTCAAGTGAAGAGATAATAATTTTTATCTTTAGATGGTTGCAATATCTGTAAAATAGTTAAAAAAAAAGTTATTTCAGTTCTTAAAGGTCAGTGAAAGGAGTAATAAGAAGTGCCGATACACTTCTTATTCTTATAGGATTAGTGGACGTCTTTCCAGATCTCTTTTTTCCAAGCAAGAGCAAGGAGTGCAAAGACTAACATATAAAGCATCACTTTCCATCCGAGTGATTCACGATCGGCTTTTTTGGAGTCACCAATCTCTTCCATGTAAGTAATCACGTCTTCTTGCGCCTCTTCAGTCAAACCGACACGAGGCATGGAAGTACCGTGAAGCAGTTGCTGCGGATCATTAATAAAGCTGTGTAAGTAGTGCTCTCCACGACTCTTAATATATTGCGAAAGATCCGGAGCGGCAGCACCCATGTGCGCTTTTAACGTATCGCTCGGTGTTAAAGCACTCCAACCGGCATATGCCATTGAGTGACACCGTCCACAAGCATCAATAAACGTTGCGCGATGCTGTGCTTTAAGCTGCTCCTCAATGGTCGCCTCATCGTCCACTTCTACTTTAACCGTAGCCGCTACCTGTTGTAAATATGCCACAATGTCCATAATTTCTTGGGAGCTCATCCAGTTATACGCCGGCATGGGGTGCGTTTTACCGCTTTCTGCCGAATATTTATGTGACAGATGTGATGCCGTTACCGGGTCGTAAATAAAATTCGCCAAGTAGTTGGTTTCATAAATTTTTCCCGCCGTACTTAAATCCGGTGGAACCACACCGTAAGAGGCTGCCGCATCGGCATCGGGCATCATTTTGGCAAAACCGGCGGACTCTATGGAGTGACATGCCACACAGTTAGCCTCTACAAGTGCTTTTCCGCTTGCGGCATTGCCTTTGACTTTTTTAACATTTTTCAAATCACTGAAACTGTAATCGGCCGGTTTCGGCTCCGGGTGCATAATATGATGCGCATACGGCTCAATGCCGTAATAGGTTACAAGAACCAGAGCAACAATGGTTGCTAATATTCTCATCTCTTTCATTATTCACCTCCTACTTTTTTTGCTTCCATTTTTGTAATCACCGGAAGCAGTGCAAACAAAATGAGGAATGTCATTGATGAGAAGAACCCGACCCATGCATTTACCCCTGTCGGCGGTAATTTACCGTAAATGGTTAAGACTATTAAGTCTGCGATCAACAACCAGAACCAATATTTAAAATAGGGACGCTGATTTGCCGGTTTTACCAACGGAGAACGGTCTAACCATGGGAATACCAAGAAAATACCATTGGCAATAGCAAAGGCAATCAGACCCAAATCTTTACCTGAAATACCTGCGATATCAAAGAAGAACCCGCGTAACACTTCATACGACCACAAGAAATACCATTCCGGATAGATATGTGCCGGAGTTTTCAGACCGTCGGCTTTATCGAAGTTAATCGCATCCATGGCAAAACTGTAATGATAAAACACCAGATAGAAAAAGAAGATCATAAAGAAGCCCAATACCATAAAGTCTTTTGACAAGAACACCGGCCAAAACGGTACTACTTTAGACTCTTTTTTATTACCTGCCAAATATTTTTCAGCCTCTTCGTCAAAGTCGAAAAATTCACCGTCTTCATTGTTAACATGAGGAAAACGCAAGGCATAAAAATGAAATGCAATGGCGCCCAATATTGCCAAAGGAATCAACAGGACATGCAACATAAAGAAACGCGTCAGTGTCGCATCGGAGACATAAAAGTTACCGCGAATCCAAACCACCAGTTCATCACCAATAAACGGAATACCGCCGAAAATCTCGGTAATAACATACGCGGCCCAGTAGCTCATTTGACCCCATGGAAGCATATAGCCGCTAAATCCTTCTGCTGAGAAAAGGACAAAGAGCAACATCCCCGAAATCCAGATCATCTCACGCCCTTTTTTGTACGAGCCGTAATAGATACCGGTAAACATGTGAATATAGATAACCAAAAAGACAACCGATGCACCGACGGCATGAATATGTCTCATGAGCCATCCGTAGCCTACCTCTTGCATAATCGTATAATTGACGCTGTCAAATGCCAAGTTGACATCGGGTTTGTAATACATGAGTAGAAAAATACCGCTAATGAGCAATATTTTAAACAACATAACTAAAATAACACCCATCGCCCATAAAAAGTTAATTTTTTTCGGAATCCAATACTCCGACATCATCACTTTATACAGGTTAGTGACACCAAGACGTTGATCGAACCACTCTAGAGTAGATTCTGCTTTTTTAAATTCTGCCATCTAACTCTCCTTATGCTTTTGCTGTCATTTTTTTGTACTCTTCACCCTCTTCGCCTAAAACCAATGTCGTACCATCAATTTTAAACGGAGGAATGTCGAGCGGGCGCGGCGGTGGACCAAAAGTATTGACACCGTCAGAAGTAAACTCACCACCGTGACATGCGCACTTAAATATCTCTCCGTTATAAGCCGGAATACACCCGAGGTGTGTACACAAGCCGATCATAACAGAGAAGTAGTGATCACCGATTTTAATATTACGACCGTCAGTCGGCTTCATGGCAGCACTGTATTTCAGTAGAAATATCGGTTTACCCCGCCATACGACGATCTCAAGTTTGTTTTCAGCAAGTGAAGATACGTCAACCGTCGTAAAACCGGCCGACATAACACTGGGAAGCGGATCCCAAGTTTTCTTCATTGCAACTAATGAAGCGACTGCTCCAACACCTGCTACTGCACCGAAAGCTTTACCAATAAAGCCTCTTCTGCTCTCATTTGTCATATTTATCTCACTTATGTCTAGGAGTTTAACGGTCATTATAGATGAATGAGTTTTAATATCTCATGAATTTAAGATTTCTTTTATAAAATGAGTAGTTTGGTTACCTTTTTTCTCGACTATTCCGTAGGTATTTTGTTTTGCTGTTGCAATATAATCCATTATTTTTGGTATATTCAAACCTTCAACAACAGGAATATTACATTTTTTAAACAGATCCTGAAAGTCGTCGGCGTGGTCTTCACGTTGAATAAATATGGGTCGTCCTCCCGAAGCCAACGAGTCCAATACCGCCTGTTGCGATGATGTCACCAAAATATCGCTGTGCTGAATCACCCGGTCATAGGCATCATTTTCATGTATTTTCTTAAATGAATCTATTACTTCATCTTCATAATATATAAAATAGTAAAAACCGAGCAGCAACTCCATATTGAGCGCTTTTAGCGCCTCTTTATGTGCAATAACCTCTTTGTCGTAATCATCATCGCCGTAAAAAAATGCTACGGCAATGTGTTTGTCAAATGTTCCAAAGTATTTCGATGCTACAGGCGTAGCAGTACAGATACCCTCTCCTTCAAGATACGGCGAGACCAAAAACTCTTTTGCATGTTTCACTTCGCTGCGACTGTCACTAAAACGAATCACTTTAGAAAAAAAGTGCATCATATCATCCAACGTAGTCGCATTGTGTTCATCCGAATCAAAAATAAGCCGGTCACCCCGCTTGGCAATATGCGCAATGTTTTGCACGACATCCACGCCGACGGCGCGGCGAAATCCATACTGTTTCGCTTCAGAAGCAATACGAAAATCTGACGTTAGCAACGTAATGTCTTCATCTTTTAAACCTTCAATTACTGCCGCAGCACGGCGAAAACGGTCAAGACCGACACGGTGCCCCGTATGGACATAGTAGTAGGTATGCATCTTATCCCTTTGTCATTTTAATATAGATATGCAGTATCTCAATAGCCGCCGGAGTCACTCCGCTAATTTGTGATGCCGCCTGCAGTGTCGGCGGGTTAAACCGTTCAAATTTTTCAATCATTTCGTGAGAGAGTCCTT
>JALSLA010000077.1 GCA_026988515.1 Helicobacteraceae bacterium
GAATGTTTCTACCAATACTGTATACCTGGTATGTGTATGCAGTCATGATGAATATGATAGAAGAAATAAAGACTGCTAATAAAGCACCTTTTTAAAGCAGAAGAAAATAAAGTTTACTCTTCTTTATCTTTTATGTTCAACGGAGGCAATTCTTAAATGAGAAATATTTGAAGATTAATGGTGGAGCATAGCGGGATCGAACCGCTGACCTCTTCGCTGCCAGCGAAGCGCTCTCCCAGCTGAGCTAATGCCCCAAAGTAAGAGAAATTTACATGTAAATTTCTGTGGCAGACAGGAAGAGATTCGAACTCTCGGTAGGTTGCCCTACACACGCGTTCCAGGCGTGCGCCTTCGACCACTCGGCCACCTGTCTACATTTTGGAAATGAGATTATAAGACAAAACGCCTCTAAAAGCAAGCCAGAAGAGACTTTTTTTGATATTTTAGCAATACACTTACAATCACTACACAATCATTATGTATAATATAACACAAACAGGAGAGGACCATGAAGCATCTGCAATACATATTGATGGCACTATTGTTGTTGCTCCTTAGTGCTTGTTTTGATTTTAATGATGATAAAGCAACACGTAATACGCTCAATGTGATTAATATGAAAGTCGGTGCGCCGACCACGATGCATGTTTTTTTTGAAGAGCCGTATGATGCCAACGGTGATTATTACCATAATCTCTTTTTCGATGATTGGAGCGATACGTTTATGTACGATCCGTATCCCTATATCTTTTTCCCCTACGGGGATACTCTGGATGATGAACAGAATCTGTTCTTTGGTGCCAAGCACCGGTATGATTCGCCAACGCACTATACATCTATTTCATACACGTATGATTACCATGACGCAAAGCAGTATTATCTCAACATTACGGACCGCTCGTTTTTAATGATTGAGACATACGGGAGTGATGATATTAAGGTTCCCGCAAACAGTCTTCGCAATCGTGAACAGAGTCTGGTCATCTTTGGAAGCAGCAGCCGCGACACCTCGTTACGAATCCCTTTGGACGTACGGGTATTTACCAATGTAAAAGCGACCCAAAGAGATCGTATAAGTATTAATGTTATTAACGCACTGCCTACAGAAGCCGGTACTGATATACTGCCGGCACTACAGTATGCATCAACCCTTCATCTCGAGATCAACGGGGTGCGTGTCAGTGAGTCGGTTGCCTATCGGGAAAATGACCGTTTCGAGATTGTCGGCGGAAGCGAGACGCCGGAGAGTATTGAATTTACATTGGTGCTGAGCAATGGTGCCGCACCGACATGGAGTAAGAGACTGCAGCATGGACATACGTACAATGTCATTGTGGGACACGGACAAAACCGCCTCTCTTCCGAACCGACACTCTTTGTGTACGATGTTACGCCTGCAAGAGATAACACTTAAGAATAGCATAGAGGCGCAGTTGTGCTTCGCTGAGGTCTCTTCCAAATGTCATGATTCCTTCGCGATGCCCTTTCATAACAAAGGCATTGTGCGCAAACGGGTTACGGTTATTGTAAAGTGCGGCAATCTCGGTGACCATCTTCTTGGTGCCGTAGGGCGCGGTCGTGGCTAAATAGTGCTGCGTTTGCATATAGTGCCACAGCGGAAGAGAATGGACATGAATAACAGCTGAAATTTCGGGGTCTATTGTGTAAATCATTGCATGACTCAATGCTTCACTACTGGGGCGATACACCCCTTTAGAGTAGACGGTAAACGTCGTGAAATCGTAATGATGAACATAGCTGTAGTGTGCTTCTTGGAGCGAAGGCAAGGCACCGGTTTGTGTTGCGGTAATAAAAAATCCTGACGATGCAGTGTCACGTACGGAGAGATTTCCGTAACCGATGCCCTTCTTCTCACCGATGAGACCCAATGCCGTGAGATGGGCGCGCACCTGTTCGGTTGCGGCATAGTCTGAAAATTTTACACAATGGCTTTGTGAATGCTCAATGGCATATTTAACGACACCTTCATCCATTACCGGAGCGCCTTAATGGCAGTTTCGTTGGCTGGAATGATACCGGCTTCGGTAATCAGCCCGTCAATGAGGCGTGCAGGAGTGATGTCAAAAGCATAGTTGGCACCCTGTGCATCGGGTGGAGTGATGCGGATATTTTGGACAATACCCTCGGCGTCGATACCTCGCATAAAATGGATCTCATCATCACTACGCATCTCAATTTCGATCTCGTCAATACCGTGACAGCATTGGAAGTCAAAGGTACTCAGCGGCAACGCCACATAGAAAGGAACGTTGTTGTCTTGAGCTGCCAATGCCTTGAGATAGGTTCCGATTTTGTTAGCAACATCACCGCAACGACTGACTCTATCGGCGCCGGTGATGACCAGATCGACCTTGCCGTGTTGCATGAGATGTCCGCCGGTATTGTCGGCAATAATAGTGTGTGCAATGCCGCTTTGCTGCAGCTCCCATGCGGTAAGATTGGCCCCTTGGTTGCGAGGACGGGTCTCATCGACCCAGACATGAACATGAATGCCGCGCCGCTGCGCTTCATAAATAGGTGCCAAGGCACTGCCGTTGTCAATAATTGCCAGCCATCCTGCATTGCAGTGTGTGAGTATATGGATACACTCCAACTGTTTTTGGTGCATGATGCGTTCGATGAGGTCGCATCCGAGGGTACCGATAAGCTCACTGCGTGCGACATCCTCATCGCATATTGCCATGGCGTTGGCTTTGGCATCTTCGATGAGGTGCTGACTTGAGCGGAGTCGATCCAACATGCGATCTACCGCCCACATCAGATTGACGGCAGTAGGACGTGACGAACGAATGTGTCGTGCTTCATGTGCAAGTCGATCATAGTCGTGAGGAAACTCCCGTGCCAACAGATAGATACCCCATGCGGCGACATTGCCGATAACACCGGCACCGCGTATGGTCATGTCGCCAATGGCTGCGACAACGTCAGCACCACGCTTGAGTGTGCGAATACGTTTTTCAAAAGGGAGAAAACGCTGGTCGAGCACCTCCAGATCACCATGAGCGTTAAGCCAAAACGGACGGTAATTACCCTGCATGGGAAGCCTTAATAAGCATGATTATATCTTCAGAGTTTTTTACATGTAAATACGCGTTTATAAAACGTCTGCCAAGTGCAACGGCATGCCGATTGGCGTATTCGCGCAAACGGGCATCGGCAATACCGCGAATATCTTCAACGCCGGCAATACCGAATTGACGCCGCAAGATTTCGCAGCCGGCAAAACCGATGCTCTCTTGAAAAAGTTGAAGCATGTAAGCGTCTTGATACTGCTTGAGAAGTTCCGGTGAAGCAAATCCTTGAGCCATTAATGCATTGTGCGGTGTCGCCTGCCATAAGGTGCGAAACGCAGTCTCAAACGTACTCCAAAATGTTTGGATGCTTGAAAGAATCCACTGCTGATATTGGGTGTTGCCGTGAACACCGTGTGCGACATATGACATGACAAAATTGGCAATCAGGGTACCGATGTCAAACCCCATTGGACCCATAAAAGCGAACTCGGAATCGATGACATACGTTGTATGACGGTTGAGCATAATGGAGCCGGTATGCAGATCACCGTGAAGCAGGGCATCGCTGCGATTCATAAAGAGATGCTTCAGCGTGAGAATATGCATTTTTAACGGAATGTCAGCGGCAATTTCATGGGCCAGATCAGTCAGTTCGGGCAGATCCGCATTGGTCTCATGTTCCATAAACGGTGCGGTAAAAACAAAATCTTCGGTGAGCTTGCAGAGTTCTTTGTTGCCGATAAACTGAGCAATCAAATGATGATGCTCATGACTGCTCAACGAGAGGGTAGATGTTTTAAAAAGGGTATGGGCAAGAAACGTTCCTAGGTGTGTGGCGGCATGAGGGTAGATATTGGCGTTTATCATGCCTTTGCGCATCAACGCATGATCTGCGAGGTACTCCATAATAAGCACACTCATGCACTCATCGCTATAATATATTGTAGGTATGTGGTCGCAGAGTGTGGCAAAATGTTTTAAGGAGCGAATCTCATAGATCATCCGCTCCCCGGCGCATCGCAGGTAAGGAACGGCTTGTTTGACAATCAGTTGCCTGCTGCACTCTTGGGTGGAGGTGACCAAAAAGACAAAATTCAAATTGCCGTCGCCGATCTCTTCAATACGCAGCGGTGCCCCATTGAAAAAAAGAGCAATGTCGCGCAACGACAAGAGGTAGTGCTCTATGTTCGATGTCGTTAAAATCTTATAGGACATAAGCACCTCGCTGTTTCAGATCTGCTAATTATATCATGTTGCATCAGTGGTGTTGTTTGAGGATCAAATAGATAAAAAAGGGACCTCCCAAAAGTGCCGTAACCAGACCGATAGGCAGATCGCTGCCTATGCTGATACTGCGAGCAATTCCGTCACAGACAACTAAAAAAAGCCCCCCGACAAGAAACGTGGGCAGGATTAACCGAGCAATATTTTTTTGATAAAGCCTTCGTACAATATGTGGAACAATCAAGCCGACAAACCCGATAGGACCGGTTAAACTCACCAGCACACCGATGCTTAATGACGCGACTAGCAACAGCTGTAAGCGCAGGCGTTCGCTGTGTACTCCTTTTAAGCGGGCTTGCTCTTCGGAGAGGGCAAACAGATGCAACTCATACCGTTTTACATGTAAAACACTCAAGAGTAAGAGTGTGGTTATGCCGACAATCAAAGGGTATGTATAGCCGATGGTTGCGAGTGAGCCCATTGTATAGCGTATCAGCATTTGGGTCTCCATGGCACTGCTTAAGAAATAGAGTATCATCAGTGCCGCCGTATAGAAAAATGACAGGGCAATACCCAAAAGCAATAAGGAGTTGTTGCGGTCATACTGGAGGTAGCGGCTCAAATAGAGCAGTAAGAGTACTGTCAATACGGCACCTGAAAAACCAAACAGCGATACGGCACCGATGCCTAAAAACACGGACCCCAAACCCAGCTTCATACCGATACCCGCTCCCAAGATGGCACCGCTGGAGATACCCAGTGTATAGGGGGTCATGAGCGCATTGCGAAAAAGTGTTTGAAAGAGTAAGCCGGAGAGGGCTAACGTCGCACCCGCCATAAAAGCCAACAGCAGACGCGGCAGACGCAGTTCAAAAAAGATCCGGTGACTGAGCGTTCCAGATGTCATAATATCCGTAAGGGTCAGTGAAACCGTACCGACAAAAGGCGATAACGCAGCCATTGCGAGCAAGATGCCCAAGAGTGTTGTTTTACTCATAGAGCAGTGCCTTGGTATCGGGATGAAAGGCGACACGGTAGCGGTAGTTGAGATTGTCATTGTCAAAGAACTCTTCTGTCTGCGTATAAAAGGTAGCCGTATGGTCATGCAGAAACAGTACCGAACCCTGAAGGTGTTGTACCAATGCCAAATCGTGTGTAATTAATACGGTGGTATGGTTGCGCTGAAGCTGTTGGAAGAGTGTGGCAAATTTCAGGGTATTGTAGGGGTCAAGGTTGGCGGTAGGTTCGTCAAAAACCATAATTTTTGTCGATTGAATCAGTGCTTGAGCAATGAGAAGTAACTGCTGTTGTCCTGAGCTTAACTGGGTGACACGCCGCTTTTTGAGTCTATCAAGGCCCAATGCCGTCAGTGTTTCTTGTACCGCATCTCTATCGTACCGAGAATATGCCGCATAGGGCTCTTTGTAAGGGTAACGCCCTAAAAGTGCGAACTCTTCGACGGTAGTGTAGCGATCAAAAAGTTCGAGCTTGGCAGGAATGTAGCTGATGGTTTGGGCAATGGTACGGGGTGTCAATGTTGCAAGCTCTTGACGGTTGAGCGTCAAAGAGCCACTGTAGGGCAACAGTCCGCAAAGGGTTCGTGCCAACATGCTTTTACCCGACCCGTTAGCACCTAAAATATTGAGATGCGCGGTGATGTGAAAGGAGAGATTGTTACTGTATGCGCGCTCATTGTAACGACAGCTTAATTCAGAAGCATCAATCATGAATGACCTTGCAGAGGGTGTCAATACTCTGGGCAATACGGTGTGAGGGCATGGCGATAAAGTCATTGTCAATAGTGATAATACGACCGTTTTGCGCCGCGGTTATGGGCAAAGCATACCATGCCTTCAGTGCTTGAGCTACCGGAGCGTTGGCGTTGGAATGCAGTATGATCACCACATCGGGATTGAGAGCGAGCAGTCGCTCGTAGTTAAGTATCGGCTGTTTTGGTACGGTAGCCGTGATGGCATTGTCGGCTCCGCACAACTCAATGATTTCGTTAAAAAAAACCTCGCGTCCGCTGACATAGATATTGTCGCGGAGGTCGGCAAAGAGCCCAAAGACAATTAACACACGTTGCGAGGTCGGCGCTCTGTTCGCGTAGCGTTGTTGCACCGCTTTAATATTGGCAATCAGGGTTTGTGACGCAGCAGAACGGTTACCGAGCGCATCAATGGTTTTGATGATGCTTTCAAGGTGCTCTAAATCTACTGTCTGTGTGGCAATATGCAGACTTTGAAGTTGTTTGAGTAGGGCAGCATGGTTGTTTTGAGCGATCACCAGTGTCGGATGCAACGCAAGAATGGTCTCAATATTGGGTTGAAAGTAGTCACCGACTTTGGGCAGGGCGGCAGCTTCTTGAGGGTATCGGGTATGGTCGCTCACACCGACGACCTCACTACCGCGCCCGACGGCAAAAAGAATCTCGGCAATAGCAGGGCTCAAAGCAATAATGCGTTCGGCATGGAGGTTGAATGCCAGTAGCAATACAACAAGGAGCCGCATCTTAATAGCGTACTTTCAATCCGGCGATAAAGGTGGTTGAAGCATTTAAAGGGTAGATGGCGTCATCGTGAATCCATAAACCGTTTTTCTGATCAAACAGATTATTGATCTTGCCGAAAAATTCGTAATGCCCTTGCAGATAGCTTAGTGTTATATCGGTGGAGCGATAGGCCTGCTGTTCTTGAACAAAACGGTTGTTAAAGTCATTGGCGGCATAGGCACTGGAGCGATGGGTATGCAGCAAAGAGAGCGTCATATGATCGTTGGGAAGGTATGAAAGCATCACCTTGGCCGTGTGGTTAGGCACACCGGGAAGTTCATTGTTGCTGTAGTTTTCTGCGCTTTCAATCTCTTTGTCAATGATTGCTTTAACATAGTTGTAGTTGATACTGACATGAAAGGTATCGGTTACTAAAAATTTGTCGTAAAGATCCAGACCGTATTTGTAAGAGGCATCGATATTGGTATTTTTGGCATTGACAAACGTCGGATCGGCATGATAGTAGATTTCGTCGTCCACATTCACATAAAAAAGAGAGACTTTAAATTTGTTTTGCGAAGTGATGGCATTGTAACCCACTGTCAATGTATCCGTTGTCATGGGTTTAATAAAGCCGTTAAAAGTGCCGCCGAAGTTAAAAAAGCGGTCAATGTCAGGGGCTTGGTAGGCATGCGAAAACGCGGCAAAAACGGAGCGTTCAGCACTGAGACGATAGTTGTACCCAAGCTCAATACCGTGCAGCGTCTCATCATCACGCAGGCGCTTGTCGGCGTCATGATAGCTGTAGTCCACTGTTTCATAGCGGTAGCCAGCTTTTAAGGTATGGTCTCCCAGACGGTATTGCGTCAGGAGAAATGCGGCACGGTTCTCTTTTGAGGTGTTGTTGCCGTAGCCGTCACGTTCACCGTTAAAGAGATTCAATCCGACGGTGGCACTCAGGGCATCGTTACGGTAGTCGAGTGTGGCGGCAACGCTGTCATAGGTATATTGTGCCACACTGCTGTAGGTCAGATAACGGGACTCTTTATCTTCACGAGAACCGGTGACGGAGAGCTGCAGGGCATCGGTAATATCATAAGCCAAAGAGAGAGCGTAGGCATCGCTGTCATACGCTTGTTTTGAACTGCTTGAGCTTCCTGCTTGAGAGGGATCTTCTAAAAATTCATTGAGTGTTAAGGGGCCGCCGTAAGTACTTTTGAGACGGGTTGTCTGATAGTCCACAGAGAGTTCCAGCGCATCGGTAGGTGTCAGTGACAGTGTAATACCACCGTTTTTAAGCGCTTGTTTGGCGCGGTTCTTTTGTGCGTCAACAGTGCGTACTCCGTCACTGAGATAGCGTTCGGCATGGGCCGTGATGCTGTAGAGATCATCAGCATAACCGGCATAGAGCGAGCCGTCAAAGGTGTTGTTGTTACCGGCATAAAGCCCCAATTCCAAGACATTTTCCTGTTTGGTCGTAATGTAAATAACACCGGCATTGGCACCGTCGCCAGCGCGAACAATACCGCCGCCTTTAATGATCTCAATACGACCGATACTCGAAGGGCTGATGGCACTGAGCAGTTGCGGCACCGCATCGATATTATTGAGACGCCGTCCGTTGAGAATGACTACAATATTTTCATAGCCGTCTCCGATACCGTAGCCGTGCATATCGATCTTTTGTGTAAACGGATTGCCGTAAGAGGGCATGGCAACAAGAGACGTTTGTTGATTTAAAAATTCATACACGTTTTGTACGTGAGCCTTTTCAATATCATCTTGCGTGTAGATTTCAACAGCATCGGCAGCGCTGAGCTCATCGTTATGCAGCGGTGAAGAGTAGACTTCAAGAGGCTGTAGCGTGTAGGTTGCGGCATGGGCAAGCGAGTGAATGGCCAACGAGGCAATTAACGAAAGCAGTAACGGTTTTTGGATCATACATAGTCCTTTACGGGGAGGGTTGAATTTACATGTAAAAAAAGAGGGATTAAAAGAGGATGTTGCCGTGGTGTATGAAGCGTAGCGTACCGATAATACGAACCGCGTGAACGGGTGGGTTCATCAATGTCGGGTAGCAGTAACGGGTCATCCGTTATAGTGTCTAAACGGTCCGCTTCATCAGGAACAAACCGGTGGTGTGAGACCACAGGCGTCATCGAACGGGTTAAGGTAACAGAAGCACTGTAAGCTTGAATGGCTGCGAGTGTAAAGTAATTTTTACCAAAACCTTTGGGAGATGACATACGAGCCCTTAACTTTTTTGAGATTATAGCACATAAACAAGAGAGAAACGGGGTTGTTGTCTTCGTTGTTAACGGTGTGAGAGTGTTGATTGAACCGTACAAGGAGGCCCTTGTACAGCGTTTGTTTTAGAGTGCGGTGACGTTTTCGGCTTGCGGCCCTTTTTGACCTTCACCCAGTTCGTAGGTTACCTGTTGTCCCTCTGCTAAAGAGATCCGCCCCGGTCCGGTACTGTTGACTTGACGGAAATGGACAAAAACATCCTTGCCGCCATCATTTTGCTGGATAAATCCATAACCTTTTTCTTCGTTGAACCATTTTACCGTACCATTGAGCAATTCTGCCATGTTGTGTTACCTCATTGTATATATTGAAACTCTCTGTTTGCAAAACAGATGCTTCATTGTCGAAGATTATAGCGGTTTTTTGTAATAATTGTAGTGCAAACAAGCGTTAAGGTATGATATGAGGGTATAACCGACTCTTTTAGACTTGAGCGTATGTTACAATCGCATGACAAGACGGTGTTGCATCGATAAAGTGGCAATACCTAAACTTCATATTTGGCGGTAGTACAGATGAAACATTCCCATTTACAGCAAGTGGTTGCGTGGATGCAATCCTTTACGCGTATTGGTGCCATTCACAGAGTGTCAAATAATATTATTTCCATTGTTTTTGATCGTCATGAGGTACTCAATTTTAATATGCAGCGCTCCAATGCCACCATTTTTACATGTCACAAGGAGATTGAGCGATCGCGAATCTTTCAGGCCCCTTTTGACGTATTGTTGGCAAAACGGTTCGAGCGCAGTACCATAGAGAGCATTGAGTTGCACAATAATGATAAAATCATTCGTATTAAAGCCTCGCAAAGCGGTTCGTACAAGGCCTCGTCGGCACTGCTCCAACTGGAGTTTACGGGTAAATATACCAATGCCATTATTCTTGATGAGAAGGGTATTGTCCTTGAAGCATTGCGACATATTGACGAGAGTGTCTCTTCGCGACGCGTGAAAGTGGGCGAGAAACTTGAAGATCCGCCCCCGCCCCGTTATGTGCCCAAAGCATACCCGCTTGAAGATGTACGCCGTTTTCTTGAAGAGAATTACCGTAGCGAGCACGCGCGCAAGCTTGCCGTACTCAAGAAGCAAAAGCTAAAAATACTTCGGCAACGTTTGCAGAGACTGCAAAAACATTATGATGCGTTAGAGAGTGAAGAGACATTACAGCAACAGGCCGAATCGTACCGTCAGATTGGGCATCTTATTGTGGCAAATCTGCACAATATCCGCCCGTTTGATTTACATGTAAATTTAAAGCATTATGACGGTTCGACATACCATTTAGCGCTTCCCAAAGCATTTTCGAGTGCCAACGCTATGAAAGAGTATTATTTTAAACTGGCAAAAAAAACGGTACAGCGTGCTGAAAACTTACACATTGAACGCGAGAATCTTGAAGGAAAAATTACCTATTTAAAACATTTTATGCATACGGTAGAGCATGCACAAGAGAGTGCGTCGATTACGGCACTGTTTCCCCAAAAAGTGAATCGGCATAAGCAAGAGCACCGCAATGATATGGTCGAAGTCTTTTTTATTGAAGGTTATAAAGTACTTTTAGGCAAAAATGAACGGGGCAATATTGCACTGCTTCAGCGTGCCAAAGCACGTGATATCTGGTTGCACCTAAAAGGTCGTCCTTCAGCACACGTCATTATAGTGACGGACAAACAAAACGTACCGCAGCATGTCATTGAAAGAGCGGCTGCATTGTGTGTTAACTTCTCGGTATTTGAGCGGGGTGAATATCTTGTCGATTATACTCCCAGACGAGAGGTAAAAATTCAAGAAGGAGCTAATGTTTTGTATTATAATTACAATACAATCTCTGTTAGTAAGAGTTAGCTATAATATTTGTGAGACAAATAAACTGGTGAAGGAGTGGTTATGGCAAGTATGGGCCCTATTGGGAATGCAATTTATGTCAATCAGCTTACCGCTAACGTTGCCAGTGAAAAAAATGCCGTTCAAAACAGGGTAGAATTGCAAAATATGGCAGCGGCAAATGCTTCAAATGCCAAAACCAAAGAGATTGAAGAGGTGCGACCGACCGAAGAGATTCATAAAATCGATCCCGACCGTGAACATCACAATCAGCGTGCTAAAGAAGAGACGCCTCAAGAAAAAGAGCCTCAGGCGTCATCCGAAGAAGAGGAAGGGCGTGAGGCGGACTCCTCTTCGAGCGAGACGGAACCGCTACATCGGCGGCTCGATATCACCGTGTAGCTAGCGGGAAATAATTTTTGCTTTGAGCTGTCTAAACTCTTCTTCTGATATGATGCCTTGCTCTTTCAGATTGTAAAGTTTGCTGATTTCGTCACTTACCGAGCCGGACGCTTGAGATGGTTTAGGGGGAATCAGCTTTGTGTTATCTGTGTCAATGCTAAGCTCCGAGCCGCTTAAAAAAGTATTGGACAGCTCCAAAATGGCAATTGATTTTGGCAGCACTTTCATGGTAAAGTCGCCTCCTTCTTGCGGAAGCATACGAATAAAATATTCGGTCCCGTTTTCCAGATTCAGAGTGACGCGGTGCTCCAGTATGCCGTTGGCAATCGCGCGAAATGTTGCCCTGCCTGCTTTCAGATGTACCGGTGCATACTCACCGCCGCGTAAGATATAGGAAATTTTTTCATTATCGACATAGAGGCGATACCCAACATCGTTGCTTCCGTGTACTAAAGGACGGTAGAGATAGACCAAGGCACTCTCGTCAGCCACCTTCTCTTTGACAAAGGGCTGTTTTTGTACACATGAGACGGTGAATAACGCGATGACGAATAGAAGAGAAACGGTAAGGATTATGCGCATTTTCAGGTGCCTCCAAAATAAGAATTTACATGTAGATTATAGCGAAAGATTCCCGAAGATATTTAGCCCTAATTTTGTTTTTAGTAGTATAATCATAAAAATGAATTGTTTGGGGATTGTATGGCAATAGATAAAGAGCGTATTGTAACGGGAGTCCTTTTAGTCGGAGGCGTTTACCTTATTGGTGTGATTGACAGCTTCTTCTTAATGTGGCTCTTTTTAGGAGCAGTATATATGCTTGCTTTTTATGAGGCAATGAAACTGTTCGGGTTGCGTCACAATGCGCTGTTTTTTTATGCTTTGGCGTTGTGGATTGTAGCGAGTTTCTACCCGTACGGAGATGACCTGTTTGTGATTGCCGGAGTGATTTTTGCCTCGATTGTCGCGTATACACAGCGTTTGGAATGGGATTATTTTAAACCGTTTCTCTACCCGACTGCGGGAATGCTCTTTATATTAAGTCTCTACCAGGAGTACAGCATGACGGCAATGTTGTGGTTGTTGGTAGTTGTCGCCGTGACCGATATCGGTGCTTATGTAGTGGGAAAAAGCATTGGAAAACGTTCTTTTTGCGCCACATCACCTAAAAAAACGCTTGAAGGGGTGATGGGCGGCGTGGTACTGGCCACCATAGCCGGTACTTATGTCGGCGTCTATCTGGTCGATATTGAAAAAGCGTTCATTGTCTCGTTTTTTGTAGCACTGAGCTCTGTCTTCGGCGATCTGTTTGAAAGTTATCTCAAACGTCAGGCCGGAGTGAAAGACAGCGGCTCTGTTTTACCGGGTCACGGCGGGGTACTTGATCGTATTGACGGGTATCTCTTCGGCGGTGTCGTTATGCTGGTATTGCTGCGGGGTATCGTTTGATCCTTTTAGGTTCAACCGGCTCTATTGGAGTCAATGCGTTGCAGATTGCCGCGCAGTTTCATTTGGATGTTGACGTATTGGCTGCAGGGCGTAACATTACGCTGTTGAATCAGCAGATACAACAGCACCGCCCTCGTGTTGTCGTCATTGCCGATGAAGCCGATCGCCATCGGGTGGCGCACCCGAATATTCTTGTCGGTGAGGCCGGTATGTTAGACGCTATTGAGGGTTCAGATGCGACACAGGTCGTCAATGCTATTGTCGGTTTTGCCGGTTTAAAACCGACACTCAAGGCCATTGCCTGCAATAAGGCCATTGCATTGGCCAACAAAGAGTCTTTGGTAGCGGGGGGCTCTTTTGTCGATACCGCCAATATTCAGCCTATCGATAGCGAACATTTTGGCCTGTGGTATTTGATGCAGCCATCCAAGCCGTTGCGAAAAATGACAATTACCGCCAGTGGCGGCGCCTTTCGCGATTGGCCGCTAGAGCGTCTTAAAGATGCTTCGCTCGAAGACGCACTGAAGCATCCCAACTGGTCGATGGGGCAAAAAATCACGATTGACAGTGCTTCTATGATGAACAAACTCTTTGAGTTGCTTGAAGCACGTTGGCTTTTTGGAGAAGGGGAGTACGATGCCATCATCGAGACCCGTTCGCTTATTCATGCGCTCATTGACTTTCAAGACGGCTCCACTACGGCACATATGGCGCATGCTTCCATGCAGCTACCCATTGCCTATGCATTATGTGCTACTGTCGATCAGACAATTTTACAACCGGTCGATTTGGTTCAGGTCGGATCGTTGGAGTTTCGTGCTATTGCGTGTGACCGCTACCCGATTTGGCAGATTAAAGAGGCTCTGCTCAAAGAACCTGAACGCGGTGTCATTGTGAATGCCGCCAATGAGGCGGCCATTGAAAAATTTGTCGATAAAAAGATTGGATTTTTAGAGATATCGCATCAGGTATTGCAGGCGTACGATACCTTTACGACTGCGCCAAAAAATATTGATGAGGTCTTTTTGCTCGACACTGAAGTGCGGAGGTATGTTGCGTTATTATGAAAACAAAGGTTCTGATTTTACACGGTTGGCACGGTTCAGAGGCACCGCATTGGCAAGACTGGCTCTATCATCAGTTGCGCGAAGCGGGATACGAGGTAGCATTTCCTCAGTTTAGCGACAACATGCATCCCAGTAAAGAGGTTTGGCTTCGTGAAGCACAAGCGGCTTACAAAGAGATACAGCCTACTGTTGTGATTGCCCACTCTATGGGAAATACTCTCTGGTTTCATCTGTGCAATGAAGGCCTTGTGGGCTCTGTGGAACGGTTGCTTTTGGTGGCGCCGCCTCGTGATTTAAGTGACTATGATGATGTAGCCGAATTTTTTCCTGTTGAAGTTAAAGGATTTTGTGCCGATGAGGTTTTAATGGTGAGCTCAACGGATGATCCGTATATGAGCAAAGCGGAAGCCGCTGAATTTGCTCGAGCACACAGTATCAAGCAAAAAGTAGTCCAAAACGGCGGTCACATTAACAGTGAAAGTGGTTTTGGCCCTTGGCCCTGGGTATTGGAGTGGGTAAAAAAGGGTAGCGGATGATACTGAGTATTGAGAGCAGTTGTGATGACAGCTCCATAGCCGTGACCGAGATAGCAACAGGAAAACTGCTGTATCACAAAAAAATATCGCAAGAGTTGGAACATGCACAATACGGTGGAGTTGTACCGGAACTGGCGTCGCGTCTGCATGTTGAGGCGCTGCCTAAAATTTTGCAGGAGTGCCGACCCTATTTTCCCTCGTTGAAAGCAGTTGCCGTGACCAATGAACCGGGACTTGGCGTCACGTTGGTAGAGGGGGTGATGATGGCAAAAGCGTTGGCTGTTGCGCTTTCGATTCCACTGATTGGCGTCAACCATCTCATAGGGCATATCTATTCGCTTTTTATTGAAAAAGAGGCGCGTTTGCCATTAACCGTGTTGCTTGTTTCCGGAGGCCATACGCAACTGATGGAAGTTGAGGGTATCGACACTGTAAAAACTGTAGCGCGTACTATGGATGACAGCTTTGGCGAGAGTTTTGACAAGGTGGCTAAAATGATGCATTTAGGCTACCCCGGCGGTCCTGTTATTGAAACATTGGCAAAAAACGGTGATGCATTTCGTTATAATTTTACGGTGCCGTTGCACCAATCACCAAAGATTGCTTTTAGCTATTCGGGCTTGAAAAATGCGGTACGGCTTGCCGTTGAAGCGGCCAATGAAAAGGAGTATGCCGATATTGCGGCATCATTTCAACGTGTGGCAACCGCTCACCTGATACAAAAGCTGAAAAAATATTTTAAAGCGCACCCGCCCCGTTGCTTTGCTATTGTCGGAGGAGCCAGTGCAAACCGCTATTTGCGCGAACAGGTTCAAGAGATGTTAAAGCCTTTCGGTGCTACACTTCTATTGTCTGAGTTGCGTTATTGTTCCGATAATGCAGCCATGATAGGGCGCGCTGCTATTGAGATGTATCACAAAAAAGCATGGAGTCGGGTCGAAAATTTACATGTAAATGCACAATCAACTCTTTAGCTAAGCTTAAGGAAAATCGGGTCTTAATGAATTAAGATAAATATTATCCGATTTAAGTAGAATTTCGACATAAAATTTAAAACAACAAAAAAGGAGCCAAAATGGCAACGACAAAATTTAAAGGTACAGACGTAGAACTTCTAGGTAATGAGGTTAATGTTGGTGATAAAGCTCCGGAAGTTACTGTAGTTAACTCAGACGGTCTCGGTGATGTTACCGTGGGCGGTGCTCAAGGTAAAAAACAACTCATTATTGTTGTTCCGTCACTCGATACGGGTGTATGTGCTACAGAAACACGTAACTTTAATGCCAAAGCTGCTGATCTTAAAGACGTGATTACTACGATTGTTTCTCTTGACCTTCCGTTTGCTGCAGGACGTTTTTGTTCAGCTGAAGGTATTAACAATTTGACCGTAACATCGGATTTCCGTAACAAAGATTTTGCGAATGCGTACGGTGTACTTTTAGGCGGTTCAGTACTTGCCGGTGTGACGTGTCGTGCAATTTTCGTTGTTGATGAAAACGGAACGGTTACGTATAAAGAGATTGTTCCAGAAATTACAGAAGAGCCAAACTACGACGCTGCTTTAGCTGCTGTTCAGTAGGCACTGCTCTCATAAGAGTCAAACGAAACCGTTTGACTCTTTGGTGGTATACCGCTTTATTCTTTCTTAATCCACAACTTTATATTAGATTCTCTTAATTTTTCTTTGCTATAGTATGACTCATTTTACGCTCTAGGACTCTTCAATGAAAAACTTGCTTGTATGCGCGATGTTTGTATCGCTATCTTCGTTGTCGCTTAATGCTGACCTATTTAGAATTGAAGGTGCTGTCGGTGCATGGAAAGCTGAACCTAGCGGAGACATGAACTATAAAAAAAGTGCGACATTCGATTTACAAAAGACGCTGTCGTATGAGAGTGAAAACATTACCTATGCGTGGTTTTTAATAAAGCATCCCGTTCCGATGCTTCCGAATGTACGTTTGGAATACAACGATTTAGGCTATTCCGGAGTCAGTCAACAGGGGTACACATGGGAAGGGACTACTGTTGGTGTAGGTGCTCAAAGTGCGTTATCGCTAAAACAGTACGATGCTATTGTTTACTATAACCTTCTTGATAATACCTTTTGGGCAACTGTGGATGTAGGGTTGGATGCCAAGTTTATCAAAGCATCATTTGATATTAACGACCCCGGCGATAATTATACGTACCGTGCAAGCGATAATATCGTACTCCCCATGCTGTACGGACGCGTGCGTGCCGAAGTACCGCTTACGAACATTGGAGTAGAAGCGGATATCAAATGGATTGGCTATGGCAGTGCGGATGCTTATGAGATTCGAATGAAAGCAGACTATACCTTTGATGCTTTTATACTTGAGCCGATGCTGGAAATTGGGTACCGTACCCTAGTGTTGAATATAGACAGCAGTGATTACGATATTGACGGCAGTCTGGATGCAGATTTTTCAGGGTTGTATGTGGGTGTGGGCATTCGATACTAGTGTAACGAGATGCGAATAAGACCCCGCTGTTTGAGAAGGCTGTAGCGGTACTTACCGTCTAGCACTATAACAACTCTATAGTAAGTGCCGTGATTTCCGTATTTTATTTTAGTGAAAGGTGCTTGCGTGAGCGGTATCATTTTGGTTTTTTCGCTACTGCTACGTTTAAAGTCAATGACGATCCGATGCGGATTTACAAGAATAAAATTCCGAATGACAGTATCGTTACTTTGCAGTTCCATCATGTTGTCTTGAATACGATAGCGTATAAAAGGGGTAATGGGCTTATATGTTGTACGGGCTGTATTGGAGTGTTTGTGCGGTTTGCTTGAACCGCTGTTCCCGTATGATTGGGATATAAAAACAGGAATGTGCCAATCGACACGATGATCAAGTGTAATCGATTTGCTCTCTAGCGATCCATCAAGATTTTGGTACTTTAGGGTAACTTTTTTTAAGATACGTGCATTATCGGGCAGTGTGATTGCAGCACGTTCCAAGGGGGGTCTTTTTGAGACGACATTGGACGATATGGGTAGATCTTTCATCCCTTCGGAAGGAAAAAACGGATTTTCTCTAGCAGTTAGCAGTGATGTTACAATAAGAAAAGAGAGCAGAATATTTTTCACAAAACCACCTGAATTAAAATAACGTCGTATTATTATAGCAAACTATTCAAGATTCCCATCAGGTTGCAGTCCTTTAAGTTCAAAATACTCTTTTTGCAAGGCGGCGTTCTCCAGTTTGAGCCGATCGGTTTCGTTAATGAGGTAGTCTTCATACTCCTCAAGTTGAAAAAGAACTTCTAAAGAATTTTCACCAAAGAGCAATACGCCAATGTAGATACCCAAAAAAACAACGAGAACAAGGGCAAGAAAGAGTTTTGCCCACGAGAGACCAAAATAGCGCTCAGAAACACTTTGACGGTATTCTATCTCTTCATAAAGGTCATTGTTTTCCTGCATTGTTACGGTCTAACGAAAAAGAGAATGACCCAGATATTCACCGTAAACAACTTCATTTTCAATCTCTAAGAGGCGATTGTATTTAGCGGTGCGTTCACCCCGTGCAGTAGATCCGGTTTTAATTTCGCCGCAATTTAGCGCTACGGCAAAGTCAGCAATAAAAGCATCTTCACTTTCACCGGAGCGGTGACTCATGACACAGGTATAGCCGTTACGTTGTGCCAAACGAACAGTGAGCATGGTCTCACTGACCGAACCGATCTGATTGGGTTTAATTAAAATAGAGTTTGCAATGTTTTTTTCGATTCCTTCGTTGAGGATGTTGGCATTGGTGACAAACAGGTCATCACCAACCAGTTGTACGCTGTTAGAGAGTTTTTCGGTGAGAATTTTCCAGCCCGCCCAGTCATCTTCGCTTAAGCCGTCTTCAATAGAGACAATAGGATATTTGGCACACAGATCAACATAGTAATCGACCAGGGCTTCCGCTGAGAGTGTACGATTCTCCGAATCGAGACGGTAGCCCCCTTCGGTAACGAGTTCCGATGCGGCAACATCAAGGGCTATGGCTATCTGCTCGCCGGCTTTATAACCCGCGGCTTCAATAGCCTGCATAATAATTTGAATCGGCTCTTCATTGGAGCTTAAGTCAGGTGCAAACCCTCCTTCATCACCTAATGCGGTATTGTGTTTGGCATTTTTAAGAATTTTTTTAAGATGGTGATAGACTTCGGCAGAAGCACGCAGTGAAGCGGAAAAATCATCAAACCCTACCGGCATTATCATATATTCTTGAAAATCTACCGAGTTGTCCGCATGCGAGCCGCCGTTAATAATATTGAGCATCGGCGTTGGAATGACCATGGCGTTGGCTCCCCCCAAATAACGGTATAGCGGCATCCCCAAACTGATAGCCGCAACACGTGCTACCGCCATAGAGACGCCCAAGACGGCATTGGCACCCAGTGAGCCGTAATTGTCAGTACCGTCGAGCTCTTTCATGGTTGCATCAATGAGTGCCTGATTAAACGGACTTAAACCGATCAGTTCATCGGCAATTTGATTGTTAACGTTTTCAACAGCGTTCAACACCCCTTTCCCCATGTAACGATCGCCACCGTCCCGAAGTTCCAAAGCCTCACGTTTTCCGGTGCTGGCACCACTGGGAACAATAGCTGACGCCTCGGTGCCGTCACTCAGTGTGACGGTGGCTTTTACGGTTGGATTACCGCGAGAATCCATCACTTCGATTGCTGTTACATTGTCTATAAAAATCATTCATCTACCTCGTTCATTTCAGTTTCGCTCATGGTCATGACGTTGGACATACCCATTGCAGTTTTTATTTTTTGTTCAATTTCAGCTGCTAATTCGGGTTCATCTTTAAACTTTTGCTTGACGTTTTCACGTCCTTGCCCAAGTTTAATGTCGTCATAGCTAAACCATGCTCCGCTTTTGTCTATTATATCTAATTTTACACCATAATCAACCAATTCACCCTCTTTTGAGATCCCTTCTCCGAACATTATGTCAAATTCGGCTTGTCGAAAGGGAGGCGCAACCTTGTTTTTAATGACTTTGGCTTTGACCCGATTGCCGATTTGGCTCTCTCCTTGTTTGAGTGTTGCAATTTTACGAACATCAATACGGACGGAGGCGTAGAATTTCAGTGCATTGCCTCCGGTTGTTGTTTCGGGAGAACCGTAGCCCATCATGCCGATTTTCATACGAATCTGGTTAATGAAGATAATGGTGCAGTTCATTTTATGAAGCACTCCGGTAAGTTTTCGAAGTGCTTTGGACATGAGTCGGGCCTGTACGCCGACCTGCTGATCGGTCATTTCACCGTCTATTTCAACTTTAGGAGTGAGCGCGGCAACAGAGTCAACGACTATGAGGTCAATGGCACCGCTACGTGCAATTGTTTCGACAATATCAAGCGCCTGCTCTCCGTAATCGGGCTGAGAAACTAACAGATTTTCAATATCGACGCCCAAGTTTTTGGCATAGACGACATCGAGGGCATGTTCCGCATCAATAAACGCGCAAACCCCTCCGTTTTTTTGACATTCTGCTGTCATTTGGAGAGCCAGTGTTGTTTTACCGGAGCTTTCCGGTCCATAAATTTCAATAACACGCCCCTCGGGAATACCGCCGACTCCCAGTGCCAAATCAAGACCGATCGAACCGGTACTGATCGCCTTGGTGGGCACGACTTCTTTATCGCCAAGACGCATTAAGACCCCTTTGCCAAAGGCTTTATCGATCTGTTTCATTGCCAAGTCTAAAGATTTTTGTTTGTTTGCATCCATGTGTAGTGTTCCTCAACAGTTTTATTGTTTCAATTATATATGACAATCTGACATGTTGAATCATAATATTGCAAATTGAAATATTTTTAAAATAAGTCTGTAATTTTATCCTTTTTGAGTTAAAATCTAATTGATTTTTTGATCATATAACAATAATTAGGATTCCGCTTGAAAAATATGGTGATTGCACACTCTCCGGATGCTGATGATATTTTCATGTATTACGCCATAAAGTTTGGTTGGATTACAATGAAAGGGGTACAGTTTGATAATCGCGCACTCGATATAGAGACGCTTAATGAGGAAGCGTTAAAGGGTACGTATGATATCACCGCTATCAGTTTTGCCTTGTATCCGCATATTAAAGAGGAGTATGCGCTTTTAAAAACTGCCGTCAGTTTCGGAGAGGGTTACGGTCCCAAGCTGATTAAACGCAAAGGTATGCGACTGAAGCGACACTTTAGTGTAGCATTGAGCGGAAAGTATACGACCAATGCGATGCTTTTTCGTATGGCCTATCCCGAAGCGCGCATAACCTATATGAATTTTTTAGAGATTGAAGAAGCAATTGTAACAGGACGCGTTGATGCAGGCGTTTTGATTCATGAGAGTATTTTAACATTTCACGACGATCTGGAAGTTGAGCGTGAGATGTGGGATATTTGGCAAGAACTTGCCGGCAGTGATGTGCCGCTGCCGCTTGGGGGCATGGCATTGCGACGCTCCCTGCCGCTTACCAAAGCCATAGCGTATGAACAGTTGTTAATAGATGCGGTGACCATCGCGCGCGCGCACAAAGAGCGGCTTTCGTCAATGTTAATGGAGCGGAATTTGGTACGGATTGATGCAGCAACGCTTGAAACCTATTTGGAACTGTATGCCAACGATGACTCTATTGCATTGAGTGACATCCAGCTACATGCGATTAACAGACTTTTTGAATTGGGGCATGAGCATGGGTTTTATGACGAATGTATCGATATTAACGATTATCTTATTCCCAATGAGTATGGTGAGTTAAGGAGAGGCTAATGGAATCAACACTAATCAGTTTGGGGGTAGAGACCTTTAAAATTGCGTTGGAACTTGCGCTTCCGGGTCTTTTGGTCGGGATGTTTCTGGGGCTTGCGGTGAGTATTTTTCAGGCTACAACACAGATTAATGAGATGACGCTGAGTTTTATTCCTAAAATTATCGGTGTCGTCATTGTTATTATCTTAACCATGCCGTGGATGTTGAACAGCATGAATGACTTTGCAACGAAAGTGTTTAACATGATTCCGTCGTTTGTGCAATGAGTGTTTACAAGACTATTGATTTTTCACGATACTCCTCTATTAAGATCGGCCCGACTGTTGATGTTTTTGTCATTGAACAAGGGCATAAACACGATCTTCACGACGCGTACCTGATCGGTGGTGCCAACAACCTGCTGCTCTCACCCACACCGCCGCCGCTCATGATGCTCTCAAAACAGTATGATTACATATATATACAAAACGGCCGATTAGTTATTGGTGCAGCAACGCCCGGTGGCAAGGTGGTTTCATTTTGTAAACGGCACAATATTGCCAACTTTGAGTTTATGGCGCATCTTCCCGGTACGGTCGGTGGCATGATCAAGATGAATGCCGGTCTCAAAGAGTGGGAAATCTTTAAGCATCTGTATGCTCTGAAACTTGCGAGCGGCTATTGTCTTAAAGAAGATATTGTACACGGTTACCGCTACTGTTGTCTGGATTCAGTCGTCTATGAGGCACAGTTTCATATGGAGACGGGTTTTAATGCCAAACATCTGGAGTTGTTTCGTTCGATGCGGAGCAATCAGCCCAAAGAGTCCAGCGCGGGAAGCTGTTTTAAAAACCCCAAAGGGGATTATGCCGGACGCTTGATCGAGGCCGTCGGTCTTAAAGGGGTACGTCGTGGGGCAATGGCATTTAGCGAGCTTCATGCTAACTTTTTAGTCAATTTCGGCGGTGGAACATTTGAAGATGCCACCAGCTTGATCGTGCTGGCACAAGAGCGTGTTCAGGAGAAGTTTGGCATCTGTTTAGAGAGAGAAATTGTTGTCTTAGACAGAAATGAGCATGCTAAAATGACGTAAAAAATATTTTTTTACTTGACTATTTACGTCACAACTTGCTACAATGACGATGAAATTATAGAAATAAGAGAGGTTTTATCGTTACTATGATTATAAGCTATATTCGTCCCGACAAACATTTTGACGGTGTCTATGAGCAGTTGAAATACATCAATCTGTATGCGGAACAACAGGCATTGGAGATTGATTATGAGTATATTGATCACAAGTCACAAAACAAACCGTTATTGCAACGTGAAGAGTTGGTGACATTTTTGCGTTCTAAAAAATCTGATATTTTGATTATTTATGATGTTTGGACCTTGAGCAGTCACATTGATGACTTGGTACAGATGTTCAGCTGTCTGTTAAAAAACAACATGACGCTGCATATTGTCAAACCCTCAGTGATTATCAATCAGCAAAGCGATATTATGTTAGTGCTGGGACTTATTGATCAGTTACGTCAGAAGCTTCAAGACGAGAGCAAGAAATCCATTGGCAGACCCAAAGGGAGTCGTTCATCGTCAAAGTTCGATAAATATCAAGAGGATATTCTGAGATTTTTACGTGAAGAGTGGACGGTGAGCGAAATGGCACGTACTCTCAATGTCAGCCGCAGTTCCTTAAAAGATTATATTGAATCACGTGAATTAAAAGAGGTGGCAACGGCTACCGCATTGCCGCATTGCCCCAAAGAGGCTATTAGTAAAGTTATTGGTGCTATTGAGTGTCCAAAAATTCAATCAACAACAGGAGAATAACGTATGTCAGATACAGAACATGTCGCAGTGAAAAAAACCCCGTTTCGATACAAACGGTACTACTTTTATATTTTTGTTACCATCATGTCTTTGGTGATACCATGGATTACCATAGATGGGAATCACCTCTTCTTATTAAGTTTTGATAAGTTAAAACTTCATCTTGCTTTTATTCAATTTGATATGCAAGAACTGTATTTGATGCCATTTTTGTTAATGCTGCTTTTTATTACCATTTTTGGTATGACGGTTCTCGGCGGTCGGGTTTTTTGCGGATGGGTGTGTCCGCAGACGATTTTTCGCGTCATCTATCGGGATCTGATTGAAACAAAGCTGGTTGGATTGCGCAAACGTATTAAAAACAAGCAGCAAGAGCCTGATATGAGCAAGCTTGAAAACAAGATCAAAAAAGCGATTGCCGTAAGCATCTGGGTTGTGCTCTCGTTTATTGCCGCATCCAATCTGATGTGGTATTTTGTACCGCCTGAGGACTTTTTTACCTATTTACACAATCCGATGGATCATATGATTTTATTCGGTACCGTTTTGGTAACGGTAGCTTTTTTACTTTATGATATTGTCATACTCAAAGAGAACTTCTGTATCTATGTTTGCCCCTATTCGCGTATTCAGTCGGTATTGTATGATGACGACACCGTCATGGCTATTTACAATCCGCATCGTGGCGGCGATATTTACGATGAGCATAAACACAAGCAGTTTAGCAAACAAAAAGATCTTTTAGCAGCCAACCCCAATGCCGAGTGTACGGCGTGTGAGAGTTGTGTAACCGTCTGTCCGACCCATATTGACATTCGAAAAGGGTTGCAGTTAGAGTGTATTAACTGTTTGGAGTGTGTCGATGCCTGTGTAACGGTTATGGGTAAACTTGGCAAAGAGAGTCTTATTACATGGTCGAGTGAAAAAGAGATTATTGAGCAAAAAGGGAAGACCAACTTTTTTCGACCGAAAATTATTGGTTATATTGCCATACTGGTCATCATCACGGTCATTTTAGGCATGATGGGAACGACCAAAGAGTACATGCTGCTTAATATTAACAAAGAAGAGGGACGCCTTTACAGTGTCAAGCGTATCAGTGACGATGTGGTTCATGTAGAGAATGCCTATGTCTTTTTGTTGCAAAATACATTGAGTGTACCGCATAAATACTATTTTGACGTGATCGCTCCCGAGGGTATGGAAGGTAAAATTAAAATTAAAAAACCATCGGCTCCGTTTACGGCAAATCCGGCTACGAAAAAGAAAAAGGTCGTCATTTTATACACCGATGAGGTATTGGTAGAGAACGATCGTAAAGATACAATCATTCCGATTACCATTAAAGCGTATGCCTTGGATGATAAAGAGAAAGTGGTTGTGTATCGTCAATCAACGTTTGTCTATCCGCGTATTGATATTGTAAAACACGCGCCATAGCAAGGGGAAATCATGCTTTTCCCTTGAGAAAAGCAGTGTACGATTTACATGTAAATCTTCAGACCTAAATGCTCCGATTGGCAAACTGGTTGAGTTTGTCTTTGACATGTTGATCGGCCATATCGAAACTCCATTCGGGTTCCCAGACCACCTCTGCTTTGCAGGAAGCGGCGTTTGTATGCTTCATGACGGCCTCTTCAACCCACTGTATCATCATCTGATGCAAGGGGCAGGCACGTGTTGAGAGTGTCATGGTGACATGAACATTATTCTCATCATCAATGACAGCGTCGTAAATAAGCCCCATCTCCACCAAATTAAAACCGACTTCCGGGTCAATGACCGTACTAATGGCCTGAAAGACCTCTTCTTTGGTAACGTTATTCATGTTAAAGTACTTCCTTTCCGTAGTGCATCATGGTATAAACGGCGTAGAGCAAAAAAGAGCCGCCGACAACCAGTACGGAGACTCCGCCGTAGAACAGCGTATTGGAGTGTACCAGTAAAGCGATGCCGACACTGCCCGTACCGATAGCGGTACAATACATTTGCATGGTGGCTTCGCGTAGCGGAACCATCTCGTGTAACATGGGAACATCTTGTTTGCCGACAAGCGGTGCATAGCGTTCGAACCAGACTAAAAAAGGGATGATCTTATACAGATGCGATGTAATGAGAAACCCGACAAAGCCTACGGTCACAAACCATCCGCCACTCATCAGAAAACGCTCGCCGCCACCAAGCAGATAAATGCTGAACAACAGCAGTGAGAGCGCGAGTGACATAAAAGCAATAGCGAGTGATTTTGCCCAAATATCATTTTCTTTGCGTGCCCGTTTGCGTTCAATCAGGTAAATTTGGTAACCGTAGCTCACGACTGAGGCAAAAACGGCTACTATACCGGCATAAGAAAGCAGGAGCAATGAGAGCAGTGAGCCGACAATGATGATACTGACACCGCCGACCATGAGGCGGTATGCCCACAATATCGGCTGATCATTAAAACCGTGCGAGAGTCCGAACATCGGCAACAGTATCATGGAGAGCCCCATAATAGTCAGCAAGACATAGCCTCCGAACACGGCATATACATGTGCTTGAAGCCATGGCTGCGGATCAATCTCAAGAACACCGCCAAAAGAGAGCGCCATTATAAATCCGCTAAGAATACCCACAAGTAAAAAAATATTACTCGCTTTGATGCTGCTGATGACTACAGAACGTCGTTCTCCTCGGCGCAAGGTTGCAAAGAGATCCGCAGCAAAAACAACCATACTCAACAGTACCAACAGGCCGCCGTACGGCAACAGCACCGGAAGTGTGAAAAAACCTGTGACCATGATAAGGGTGCCCAAAGTGAGTAGCGGCCAGATAATATAGAAAAAATCGACGGCGGCATGTCCTACTTCGATAACTACCGGAACGAGCTGTGCCATAGCTCCGAAAATTGTCATCATCACAAACCCCAGTAAAAAGAGGTGCATCCAACCCACCGTTGTCAGCTGAGAGAATGTTGCCGTACTTTCAAACGAAAACAGCAACAGCATACTCAGACCGTAACATAAAACTCCTATAAGAAAAAAAGGGGCAATAAGACGAAACGGCGGAGCGAAATCACGGGTAATATTCATTGCTAATGGCAGCTGGTATCGCTAAGATCAGCTTTACTGCTTGCTCCCTCAATGTAGCTAAAAACTATTTTTACCTTGCCCTCTTCAATATCGTGAATCTCATACGAAAAGTTCTCCCCGATTTTAGAGAAAAGACCTCCGGGCGCTTTGTGATTAATCATAACCAGTTTTTTGTTGCTGCCGTCAAGCAACTTTAGCCCTGCCATAGCATTCACCATGGGTTCAGGCGGTCCGGTCATTGAAGAGTCGAATTGGTAGAAAGTTGTATTACCGTCTTGGTAGGTGTAAAAATCAACGGTTGCTCCGGCTACATCGATTTTCTGTGCATTCTCAGGTAAATTCATCGAGACATCTCCTTGGCATTCATCTGTAAAAGTGTACACCAATACCTAAGACCAATTAATTGATATGTATCAACAAAAGTGCGTAAATAACAGGATTTAAATGGTTTCAATACGTAATAATTTGGTTTTTCCTACCATAAGATCGATACTCATGACAATCCGCTTGAAAACGCTCTCTTGGCGGTACTGTAAATTATGTTTTTGACAGATCTCTTTGGTGATGGGTTGCATTCTCTGGTAAAAACTCTGCGGCATGTTGGGAAAGAGATGGTGCTCAATCTGGTAATTTAAAAATCCGTGTAAAAAATCGATAAAATCCGAACCGGTATGGTAGTTGACACTTCCCATAATTTGACGCAGATAAAACTCTCCTTGGCTTTGGTGCGGTTCGCTGAACATGTAAATGTCTTCTGCAGAGTGGTTGGGAACAATCACTAAAAAAGAGTGCAGGTTGGCAAAAAATTCAGCAAGCAGAAAAATGATGAGCGTTCCTGTGACTGCGCTCCAGCCAAAAGGTAAAAACAGTAGCGGAATGAGAATAAATTTAATGAAGGCATACGGCAACATATAGCTTTTCCAAAGTTCAAAACCGTTTTTGGTAAACGGGTTGTATTCATACGAACGTACTTCGGGCTCTTTACGTTTACGACGCTCTTTATTTTCTAAAATCAGCAGGGTGTTGGGTGCGTAGTAGGTAAATTTCCAGGTTCCGGCAAAAGCGTAAATAATAATATAACGCAGCCACATCGGCGTGTTGGACTGAATGAGCCACTGCAGATTTTTTTCGACATTATCCGGATCCTCATGTTCGCCGAGATGGTAGTGGTGCATAATATTGTGTTCATACTCCCATGCTTCGGGTTTTATCCAGTCCAACCAGTGCCAATAGCGCCGCCATCCCCGTGCATAACCGGCTTTGGTGTAGTGGTAGGGAATGCCGGGAACTTTGTCATAGGCACCGTGTAAAATAGGATGGGTTACGTTGGCCCAGCGTGAAACGTTCCCAATACCCAGCAACAGTGCCGCTACCAGTGCCGTTACCCAAAATGCCAAACCGCTCAGGCCAAAATAGGCAATGACAACAGTGAGAATAAATCCCGATGCGGTGCACATTCTGCCCCAACGTTCCAACTTTAAAAGATGCTGGTAGTCTTCCCAGGTCGGGTCGCCAATGGTTGCTTTAATGGTTTCAATATCGCGTTGAAGCTGCTCTTTGTCGATGTCGTGGTAGGGTGTGTAAGATTGTTGCACGCTAAAAGCCCTTTATCTATAGAAAATGGTGAAATAAAAACGGAATTGTATAGTAAAAAAACTTGTTTACATGTAAATTACGAAATAAGCATCATCAGTAAAATACCGTTAAGTCCTAAAAGAAGAAAAAATGCCGTTTTGTAAAATTTTAACGGGTCACGTTCAAGCAACGGGGCATCTTTTTTGTAAAACGGTTTGACGTTTTCGGGTGATTTTAACTCGTAAAAAAACTCCGAATAGTGCTGATAGCGGTTGTTCGGATCGACAGCGATTGTACGTAAAATAATAGCGTCAAACCAGTCGGGAATATTTTTGTTGTAGTGACTCGGCGGCTTGGGTGTTTTAAACGTAGGGGTCTGAAACGGCTCAATCTCTCCATAAGGAAACTTTCCGGTGAGTGCCCAATAGAGGGTTACGCCGATGGAAAACAGTTCGGTCGATTCATTAATATTGCCGCCGCTAAAGCGCTCCGGTGCCAGATAGCTCGGTGTTCCGGCACGGCTGTCGGTGGAGAAAATTTCGACTATGGAGCCGAAGTCCACCATTTTAAAGACGGTTCCTGCCGAATCTGCTTCACGATAGACAATGATGTTTTCGGGCTTAATATCACCATGCACCAATCCTAAATGCAGGAGGTGGGCTTCGGCTTTATGCAGAAATTTTGCCAGTGCAATGGCGTTATCGACGGAGAGATGTTTGTCGCCCAAAAATTCAATCAGGTTATTCCCTTCAATCAATTCCATAAGGTAGTAGCGTACGGTACGTTTTTGCGGTACCCATGCTTTTCCGAAGGAGCGGTGGTTGATCTGTTTGGCATACCATGCTTCGCGGACGAACTCGTCCAGATCATGTGCATCATCGGCGCTCATTGGAAACTTCATGACCAGCATGGTCTCTTTTTTACGGACTTTCCAGATACGTTCATGCTGCATCATCGGTTCAATCAGCTCGTAGCCGTCGATGAGGTCTCCTTTTTTCGGCGATTCGGGAATGGGGAGATTAAGATTTTTGAGTGCACATATTTGACTGAGACTTTCAACGGTAAAGATCTGCATGGAGGCGTCGTCGCGCTCATGATCTTTATGGCCTTTGGTAATGGCATTGACAATGAGTTTGGCGCTGAGTCCTTTGCAGAGCTGTTCATGCAGTGTCGAGGTGTCGGTAAGGTTATAGACTCCGTCACTGCAAAGAACGAGACGATCACCGACGGCTATGGTAGTGACGGTAACGGCAGGGTCAATATTTTCACTCAAACCGCAGGCTTGCGTGAGGACGTGACTCATATCTTCTTCATCCATAACATGATCATCGCTCAACAGTTCCAGTGTGTCGTGATGCTGCAGATAGATATGTGAATCGCCCAAATTGAGTGTGTAGAGCTGATCGCCTTCAATCACGGCGACACAAAGCGTTGTCAGCAGCTCAATCTGCTCATACTGTGTCATGGACTCTTTAAAAAGAATGCGGTTAATGTGTTTGGTAAACGAGATAAGCGTCTGCTCAATGGTCCAGTTTGTCGGACGCGTTTTAAACTGGTCAATGAAAAACTTTACCGTCTGGCGCGCTGCGGCACCGCCACGTTTGGCACTGCCGACACCGTCACACAGTACGGCGATGAGCAGCTCGTTGTCAATCAGCTCATACGCGCAGGCATCATCACCCTTGACATCGGCGGCTTTGGGAAGAATAAATTCAGAAGCACGAACTTTTAGCATCTGCTACCCTTTTGTGTTACATGTAAATTGCCCTATTGTAGCAAAAGGAGACGATGTTTGCATCAAATAGTGGTGAAAAAGTAGACAAAATTACTTTGAGGGAGTATGATTGCAGATGATGAAAACAAAAGTAACAAAGATAGTTAAAGATCCGAAAGTTAAAGAGGCGGTTCGCTCCATGAAACCGACCAAAACGATCTGGGGATTTTTGGGAGTCGTACTCTTTTTTATTGTACCTGAGCTTATTGCTTTTGGGTGGGGTGAATCGATTACCCGTTTCGCGCAGGAGGCACAACTCCATAGTGACGGCGAAGCCATGAAAGCGTACTATAAAGCCTTGGTGTTTCTTTTTGAAGACGGCGGAAGCTGGATAAATTTGGGTATTGGAGTGGCATTTTTAGTTTGGCTGTTTGTCTAAAGAGCCCGTGGCGGGACGAGCTTTTTAGTAAGAAGGACTAAATGCGTCCGCCTGCAGCTGCACCCCATGTGGTTCTCCAGCGGGTTTTCACAAAGCTGATACCGGCAATGGCAATGAGAACGACTGCGGCAAAGATTAAAAAACCGGCTGTATAGCCGTCGAATGCACCTTTGGACCATCCGAGTGTCTTAATCAATGCGGTTCCGCCCAATCCACCGGCACACCCGACAATACCGGTCATAATACCGATATCTTTACCAAACCGTTGCGGTACGAGCTGAAAGACCGCGCCGTTTGCCATCCCCAGATTGGCCATAATTAAAAAGAGTACCAAAATAGCAACATAAAACGGTAATTCAACGAGCGCGCTGGTGCTTACCAACAGTGCCACCATGCCGTAGAAAATGTAGAGCGATTTAATACCGCCCATTTTATCGGCAATCCCGCCGCCGACAGGGCGAAGTACCGCACCGGCAAAAATACAGAGCGCGCCGAAGTAACCGGCAACGACTTTTACATTGCCTTCATCTAAAAAGTCTAGACCAAAAGCGCTCATGTCAGCTTGGTACGTATTCATTAAATAGACTTTCATATAGCCCGCGAATCCGACAAATCCGCCAAAACTGATGGCATAAAACAAGGAGAACCACCACGTGTCTTTATCTTTGAGCAGTTTGCCGTAATCTTTGAGTTTTTTCGGGTTGGCCTGATAGACGGACTCCGGTGCATCTTTGGCAATAAACGCATAGGCGACAAAGGTTACGATTGCCATGACCGCACCGACGAGAAATACGGCATCCCAGCCCCAAAGTTCGGCAATTTTCGGTGCAAACAAGAAGTCAATAACGACACCGATATTTCCCGCACCTGCAATGCCCAGAACAACGCCTTGGAGTTTTGGCGGATACCACTGCCCTGCCTGCGGCAGTGCCACGGCAAAAGAGGCCCCGGCAAACCCAAGGCCGAGGGCTACGATCAACAGGGCATTGTAGGTAATGTTTTCACCCATCAAATAGGCGGTCAATAATGAGGCAATAACCACCGACTGTGCCAAAAGTGCCGTCATTTTAGGACCGAGCTTATCGACTCCAAATCCCAACACAATCCGCAAGATGGCACCCGATAAAATAGGTAACGAGAGCAGCGTTGCCTTTTCTCCTGCTGTCATTAAATGACCGTTTAGCGCCAATGCCTCGGTAATTTCCGTACTTAACGGTCCGAGCATTGTCCAGACCATAAAACTCACATCGAAATATAAAAAAGCCATGAACAGCGTCGGTGCGTGTCCTTCACCTTTTAAATCTTTAAATCCTGCCATGTAAAATTCCTTTAACGCATGTTGTAATTGTTTGGGGGAATTATAATAGATATAAGCGCCAGAGAGAGCAAGAGTTGTGATTAAAAAATAATCAATAAGTAAATCTTATGGCCTTGAAAATATGATTAAAAAATAAGCAACAGAGGAATTTACATGTAAAATGAACCCGCTATAATTTTGAATATAATAGTAACTAGTAATATAGTAAAGACGAGGAACAGCGTGCAAACAACCCCTTTAGAAAATTTTATAGAGTATAAAGCTCAAACCGGTATGCAGTGCGGGAATTACGCCATTGACGTACCGCCGCTTAATGCGGGTGAGCAGTACCGATTTCATTTTGATGCAACGGCATGTGTAGGGTGCCGTTGCTGTGAAGTGGCATGTAACGAGCAGAACAATAATCCGGCCGATGTCAAGTGGCGCCGTGTCGGTGAGATGGAGGGCGGTGTATTTCCTCAGGTGATGCAGCTGTTTAACTCAATGAGTTGTAATCACTGTATCGATCCGGCATGTCTTATTGGCTGTCCGACTGAGAGTTATATTAAAATAGAAGCTACCGGGATTGTCGTTCATGATGATGAAACATGCATCGGATGCCAGTACTGCACATGGAACTGTCCCTACGGTGTGCCGGTCTATCATGAAGAGCGTCATATTGTTACCAAGTGCCACATGTGTCATGAACGGCTTGATGTCGGGCAGTCTCCGGCATGCGTGCAGGCGTGTCCATCAGGTGCCATTATGATTGAGACGGTCAATATTGAGAGATGGACAAGTGAGCAGATGGATGATCAGGGCAATATGCCGTACCTTCCCGATGCACGTCTGACCAATGCAACGACCCGCTATACGCTTCCTGAAAACTTGGAGGCGGTAATGGACGACATGATTGAACGTGATGAACACCTCTTGAAGCCTGCGCACTCAGAACTTCCGCTTGTTTTTATGACGGTATTGACCCAAGTGTCGCTGGGGGCATTTGCGGCACTGATGCTGGGGAATGTATTGAGTCTTTTTGGTTTAAGCACACCCAATTGGGTCATGGCCGTTGCGGCACTGATTCCCGCCGCTTTGGGCTTGCCGCTTTCGGCACTGCATCTGGGACGGCCGCTTCGTGCTATGACGGCAATGAAAAACATTAAAACCTCATGGCTCTCCCGTGAAGCATTGGCATTGGGAATATTTGTCGGTATGATGACTCTCAATGTTCTTTGGTATGCCATAGGCATACCCAAAGGGTTACATGTAATATTTGAATTATTGACTTTGGGCGTAGGTGTGTACGGTATTTATGCGCAGTCCATGATTTATCGTATTGCGGCGCGTCCCTCATGGAATCGTATGACCACAAACCTGAAGTTTTTCGGTGTGGGATACGTCGGTTTTACTCTGATGGCTCTGGTCGCACTGATGCAGCATGTTGAGAGTGCGGTAACGCCACTGCTGGCAACGGCACTGGTAGCGGCGGCGGCACAGGCTTTTTTCAGTTATGAAGATCGTCGAACTTTGAAAAAGAATGGAGCGTATGCCTACCAACTGCAACGCACCTTGCGTCTGTATCGTGAGTTGTTTTCACGACAGGTAACAATACGTGCGGTTATGTTTGTTGTCGGTGCCTTGCTGATGCCGTTGCTGGTGCTTGTTTTAGCGGGTGCCGGTGCACATACTGCTGCGGTTGCGGTGCTGATTTTGAGTATTGTATTAAGTATGGGGAGTGAGTTGGTTGACCGCTTTTTATTTTATGCAACTGTGGTACCCTTAGGGATGGCAGGTTCATTTTTTGTAGGAAAACAGCGATGATAAAAACAGTAAAAAACTTTCTAGGTCTGGACATTCAAGAAGCACGATACAAGCTGAGTAACGATCCGCAATTCGGCATGATCAGTGATGCAAAAAAACCCGATAAATGGGTCCTTTCTACCTGTGGATACTGCGGAGTGGGGTGCGGTCTGTATATTGGCGTCAAAAACGGTGAAGCACTCTATACCAAAGGCAACCCCAAACATGCCGTCAATATGGGTACGCTCTGCCCCAAAGGGCTCAGTGAGCATCAGCTCTTGAACTCTCCCGAGCGCATAGTGCATCCTCAAATACGTAACAACGGTGTGTTGCAAGATGCGAGTTGGGAAGATGCTTTCAAGAAGGTGAGTGCTACATTTAAACAGATTACCGATACTTACGGCTCCAAAGCGATCGGCATTATCTCAACAGGGCAGATGCTTACCGAAGAGTTTTATGCTTTAGGAAAGTTGGCACAGTTGGGATTGCGTACCAATAATTTTGACGGCAATACGACGTTGTGCATGGCTTCGGCAGTGATGGGCTACAAACAGTCATTGGGTTCTGATGGAGCGGTAGGCAGCTATGAAGACTTTGAAGAGGCTAACGTTATTGTGCTTATCGGTGCCAATATTGCCGACAATCATCCCATTTTAAAACTCCATATTGCCAAAAACAAAAAGAAGCCCAAAATTATTGTTATTGATCCCAGAGCTTCGAAGACATCACAGATGGCTGATCTGTTTGTACCGCTTCGGCCGCGTACCGATCTGGCGCTTCTCAATGGTTTGGCATACATTATTATTGAACAGGGATGGGAAAATCAGGATTACATTCAAGCCAATACCAACGGCTTTAAGGCACTGAAAAAATTTCTTCGGGATTACCCGCCGCAGGAGGTGGCCAATATTACCGGTATTGACGTGAAGACACTGTATGAGTTGGCACGTCAGTATGCGTCACAAGAGGCGGTATTGACGGCATGGACTATGGGTGTGAACCAGTCTGCCATGGGAACCGATACGGTGAGTGCCATTATTAACCTGCACCTGCTCACCGGAAAAATCGGTACGCCCGGAAGTGGACCGTTTAGTATTACGGGTCAGTGCAATGCGATGGGAACACGCGAAAGCGGGTTTACCTCATCGCTTCCGGGATATCGCAACTTTGGTGACATGGAAGCGGCACGGGAGTATGCCGAGATTGTAAACATCCCCGTAGAGAGGGTTCCGACCGAACGCGGTTACAAATATGCCGAGATTATCGATGCGATTGATCGGGGTGAAATTAAAGCGTTATGGGTGGTGGCAACCAATCCGCTGGTTAGTTTTCCCGACCAGGAAAAGTTGCGTAACACGTTGAAAAAGCTCGATATTTTGGTGGTGCAAGATGCTTTTATGTCCGATACCGCAGAGGTGGCCGATGTTCTCTTCGCTGCGGCGACATGGGGCGAGAAAGAAGGTACTTACACCAATTCGGAGCGACGGGTTAACCGTGCCAACAAAGCGGTAGAACCCCGTGGCACGGCAATGAGTGATTTTGATATTTTTCTTGAGTTTTCCAAATATTTTGAAGGTGTCAATGCGTTAATTTATCCAAACTGGAGTGCGCCTGTCGATGCCTTTAACGAGTGGAAAGAGGTAAGCCGCGGCAGACTGTGCGACTATTCGGGAATTACCTATGATATGCTTGAGACACACGGCGGTATTCAGTGGCCGTGTAATGAGGAGCGACCCATGGGAACAAAACGGTTGTACGGTGAAGGAATGCCATTTCGAACTCCCGATGCTAAAGCCAATTTTACGACATCAGCGTGGTTTCCGATGCAAGAGGCGGTCTGTGCCGAATTTCCGCTTGTTTTAAATACCGGTCGTACCGTAGAACAGTGGCATACGCGCACCAAAACGCGAAGTATCGATATTTTAAATGATCTTGCCCCCGAAGCTTGGGTTGACATCAACCCAAGCGATGCCGCGCTTTTACATGTAAAAAGCGGTGATCGTATTGCGCTCTCAAGCCCGCGCGGTAGAGTAGAGGACGTGGTCGTTAAAGTGACACAAACCGTAGCACCCGGAACGGTTTTTGTACCGTTTCATTTTAATACGCAGTTGGTCAATCGTCTGACACAGACCGAAGTCTGCCCAAAATCGGGTGAGCCCAACTTTAAGCAGACGGCAATTCAGCTGCACTCTTTGAAAGTTCCTGAAGGGATTCG
>JALSLA010000078.1 GCA_026988515.1 Helicobacteraceae bacterium
TATACAATCTATGCATTTATTATCATTTCGGTAGTGGCGTGGTTTGGATATAACCTCACAAGAAAAGAGAAAGTAAAATCGTTGGTCAGAATACCATTTTACGGATATATGGCGTTTTTAGTTGCGGGAGGGGTAGGACACCATATTTTTACGTACAATGTAGTGCCTTGGGTTTCAGAAGATATTACACGACATGAAATCACTCCGGATAAAACATTCGACATTACCATTAAATCGCATGAGTTTTTTCTTCCCCAAGAGAAAATGATTATTGAATGTGGAGAGCAAGTTATGTTTAATGTAGTCAGTGAAGACTTAGTTTATGGTTTTGGACTGTTTCGACAAGATCATACCATGGTAACACAAATGCAAGTGAATCCCGGAAGTCGTAACGATCTTTTATGGACATTTCATCATAATGGAGTCTTTAATCTGATGTCAACAGAGTACTCCGGCCCAAAAGGAAATAAAATGTTTATAAAAGATGCTGTTGAAGTACGGGGGTGTGACGCAAAAGTAGCGATGCTTGAAGGAGGTATGCAATGACATTGATGAATGGAGTAAATTTCAAGCCTGAACGTTTGAGTGCACTGCAAAAAGTGACGCTTAGAGCTGTAGTAATGTCGTTTTTGTTTTATGGATTGGCATCAATTGAAGGCATGATTATGAGAATGGCCTCTGTTGTACCGGATATTCCTCCGGTTCATGGGGAGCCTGAACATTTCTTTTCTATCATGACCGTACATCCGATTATTGGGCTGTTCGGTTCGACCTATCAGCTTGTTTTTGCGGCTTTTATGTTTTTGATTCCGTTTTTGACGAAGAAACCGCTATACAGCGTTAAGTTGGCCAATGTTGTCTGGTTGTTAATTACCATAGGCAGTGCCACGGCATGGATTGCTGCTTTTATTTGGCAGTATGCACCGCTGTATACGCTTTATTGGCCGCTTCCTGCCGATACCAATCAGTTTAAAACGATTGGCGGTATTGTGTTTATTGTAGGGATAGCCTTGATTATGTTGGGAACCTTTGGCTTCATCTATAATATTTATGCAACGATTTTTGCACGGGTCGGTGTTCATAAAAACAAAACGACCAAAGAGTTATTAATCTCGGGCTTCGGAATTGACGGGATGCTCAATCTGGTTCATAAACTTACCGGTCGCCCGCCTTATACCAAAGAGCCGGCATTATCGCTTCCTGTAGTTGCAATATTTAGAGGTACGGTAGATACGTTTCTTGATGCGGTAGTAATTTTAGGATCAGGTGTACTTGTTCTTATCTACCTCATAGCCGACGGCATCGGTTCGCCGCTTGATCTGGCTGCTATTGATGCCCTGTTGTATAAAAACTGGTTTTGGTGGGGACTTGATCTGGTCGCAGACGGTTTGGTACTGATTTATGTGGCAGGGTCGTGGTATCTTCTTGCTACCATTATTACCGGTCAAAAACTCTTTATGGAAAATGTTGCCAGAGCGGCATTAATGTTGGAGCTTTTAGTTTCTTGGATGGTGTGGTCGCATCACCTTCTTGCAGATCAGGGGCAACCTGAGATGATGAAACTGGTATCGGGTGAGATGGTAACGGCTTTTGAACTTTTAACACAGGGGCTTGCACTCTTTATTACGCTGGTGACCCTTTGGAAAGCCAGACCGCTTAAGCCGACAATGGAGTTAAAGTATCTTCTAGGCGGGCTTGTAGGATTCGGTTTGGCCGTTCCTGCGGGTATTATTCAAGCCGATATGGCGATGAACAGAGTACTACACAATACCCAATGGATCATTGGTGCACATGTTCACATTGCCATTCTTGTCGGTCTGTATATGACGCTTTACAGTGTTGTGTATGTTTTGTGGCCGCTGGTAACCAACAATGCTACGTTATGGAGTAAAAAGCTGGCCAATGCACATTTTTGGTTGCACCTCATTGGCGGTATCGGTATGGGCGCGTTTATGGGAATGGCCGGACTTGACGGTATGCTCAGACGACATATGTATTTTGAGGGTGAGTATCAAACCTATATGATTCTTGCCGCGATTTTTGGATCGATGATTCTGTTGGCGTGGGTATGTTTTATGATCAATATCGTTATGTCGGTTGGTCTCAAGGGGTTGGTCGGTATCTTTTTACCGGCAAAAGACAATACGGCTTCGTACGGTTTGGAACCTGAACCTGTAAAGGCGTAATAGCAGGCGGCAGCATTGTGCCTGCCGCCTCAAACAACTAATATTATTAAGGGCAATCGGTTTGATTTATTTACAGCGTGTGGCAAGAGAAATCAAAACAGTCGGTCTGTATGACCTTATTCTTCAAGATGTTCAGAAGTTTGCCGGAAAAAACAGAGTAGACGTCGAGGATATCTTAGAGGTTATGAAACAACACCCTCAAATTCTTGAAGATTACAAACAGACGAATGTTGAATATAATCTAAGCAATATACATGTAAAAGACATTCCTCTGGAGAGCTTAAAAGATGCATGTAAGGCTAAAGCCAAGCAGGTCAATGAGAAGCTCAGTCTGTTGCGGGACATTGAAAAATATACGTTAGACTTTGAACAAAGCTCTACGCTTGTCATTATCTTTTCAGTTGAATTTTTTGTGCTGTTTTCGGTTCAATATTTCATTGTTCTTCTTGATCTTAAAGAGTGGCAGTGGTGGATATACGGTCTCTTTGCATTTTCAATACTTATAGCATGGCTGTACGCCAAAAAAGAGAAAAAAAAGTATGCGATCAACAAGGCGCTTTTTGAGCGGGAATATGTCAATACGCTACAGCTCATTGAAGCATTGGAAGCGGAAGGGTGCATCAAAAAATCTGATCTCATTATTACCGAGTGTGATGAGCATGTCTGATGCAATCCGGCTCTCTTACTGTTGGGACCAAGAAACATTTTTAAAAGCCTCTAAAGCAGCATATAAGTATGAAATGAAGCACTCGCCAAAACGATTTTTGGGATGGATCTTTATTGCAATGACACAATTTGGTGTCGTTGCAGCTTTAAAAAAAGGGGTAGTGGGTCTTTTGTTGATCTCAACAATTCTTGTTGTCTACTGGTATTTTTTTAGGTGGAACATACGAAAAAAACTACTGCTTAAAAGTTTTGAAAAGTCATCGACAAAAAATCACTGTTACAGCATGGTTGCCGATAAAGAAGGAATACATTCAGAAGCGATCACTATTTTATGGGAGCATGTGAATCAGGTGGTTGCACTTCATGAGGGTTTTCTTATCTATTCAGATGCCTCCTCTCTTTTTATTCCCACCAATGCGTTTGCCGATGAAGAGAAAAAAAACGACTTTGCGATACTGGCAAAACAAAAAGCAAAAGCTTATACGCGAGAGTACTGAGTGTATATTCCAAAATGCTATAATTCTTTTTGCATTTCAGAGGAGTGATTATGGCAGAACAGTGGGTTCCTTTTATTTTTATGATCATCATACTGGTGATGGTCTTTGTCATCAACTACAATAAGTTTATTAAATACAAAAACCGTATTGAAGCCTCGTGGAGTCATATTGACGTTGCTCTAAAACGTCGCTTTAATCTCATTCCCAATCTTGTTAAAGTGGTATCGCAGTACCAACAGCATGAAGCCGAAGTGTTTGAAAAAACATCAAAAAACTTTCATGCCGGTGTACAGAATTTTGGAGAACGAAGTGCCGAAGAGAGCGAACTCAGCCGTTCACTGGGAGGCATTTTGGCCTTGGTTGAGAATTACCCAGAGCTTAAAGCCAGTGAAAACTTTTTGGCACTTCAGCAGAGTTTGTCCGATATTGAGAGTGATATCATGGAAGCGCGCAATCGACTCAATGACAATGTGGCACGTTTCAATACCCTTATTGAGTCTTACCCGAGCAAT
>JALSLA010000079.1 GCA_026988515.1 Helicobacteraceae bacterium
ATACTTGGAATAATTAAGCTATGGCAACAGTAAAACAAGAAGAACCGATAGAAAAACAACTCTGGAAAGCCGCAGATAAACTACGAAAAAATATTGATGTCAACCGCGGAGTTAAATTAGGCAGTTTTTCATCTGCTTCGGCATTAAGCTTTTGAATTTTTACTTCATGTTTAGTTGTTAATTCAGATAATCTATCTTTTAGTATAGTGACCCCCCCCAGCTCGACTGCACAATGTATAATACACAAAGAAGTGAGACAAGAGGAGTAGAGAATGGGGAAGTTGGAGTCTGAAATAAAAAGGATGACAGTAAAAAGAAAAGCAGATGGATCAAGTTTTACAATCAGAAAAAAAAACACTCGGCATTAGGATACAAAGCTCCTACCCAGGCGTATCGGTTAGCAGCTTGAGGTATGCAGAAAGGGAGGGGTCAGTACATACAATTATTTCAAGATTTTTAGGAGCTGTTCAACTTGCTGGAGATGAAGGAGAGATTGCTACCATTACTAATAAATCTTTGTCTTTACTGCGCATTTAAAAGTGAACGCATCCATGCAATACTAAAACGGACACCGACACCCGTAGCGCCGTAGGGGTGGCAGTCCCATGACGATTCGCTGTATGCCGGACCGGCAATGTCAAAGTGCATCCATTTTTGCTTCATCTCATCGTCAATAAAACGGTCTAGAAACATTCCTGCCGTAATGGCACCACCGTACGGTTTGGAGCCAACGTTACTAATGTCGGCAATCTCGCTTTTAAGGAGTTTTTTCAGGTGGGCATTAAACGGCAGTGATGCAAGCAGCTCTCCGCTGGATGCGGCAATTTTGCTAAACTGATGCTTAAGTGCATGCGAATGTCCCATCATGCCGACCGTGTAAGGTCCAAGCGCCACCATGCATGCCCCTGTGAGCGTGGCATAATCGAAAAGATAGTCGGCTTGAACTTCTTGTTGTGCATATGCCAGAACATCGGCTAAAACCAGACGCCCCTCGGCATCGGTATTGCGTACTTCTATGGTCGTGCCGTTTTTAGCGGTGAGCACATCATCGGGCTTATAAGCATTTCCGGCGACCATATTTTCAGCGGCACCAATAAAACCATGCACTTCAAGGGGAAGTTTAAGCTCGCTTACGGCTTTAAGAATGCCAAGAACGGCACAAGCACCCGCTTTGTCCATTTTCATGCTGACCATTGATGTCGGTGACTTCAGACTAAGCCCTCCGCTGTCATACGTAAGCCCTTTCCCCACCAATGAAATTACATGTAACGGATTTTTCGGTTTGTAGCTTACGTGTATGAGTCGCGGTTTATGCACGGAGGCCCGTCCCACAGCAAGCATGGCATGCATACCTTCGGTCTCAAGCGCATGTTCGTCTAAAATTGTACATGTAAGGCTGTTTTGAGTCGCCAACTCCTGAGCCATAGCGGCTAGAGACGATGGCGTCATATCGTTGGGAATGGTATTGACCAAGGTGCGTACATAGTTTGCCGCTTCTGCAACTGTTTTGCTTGTATCTACTACGGTTTTTACTTCTTGAGCATCAAGCATGGAGCCGTCAACATTTTCTGCCGACATGAAAAGCTCTGTAAACGGTGAGGCCTCGTGTTTCGATTTATAGAGGTCAAAACTGTAATATCCCAGCACAAAACCTTCGACCAATGCCTGCGTATTTTTTAAAAAGTACTGTCCTACTTTGGCGCTTTTGTAGTTGGAGTCTTTCAAGCTGCGAACAGCTGTAGCGGCAGCAGACCGAAGCGAATCGGCATTTAATTTTTCGACGCCGCAGTAAAGTACTCTTTTTTCATGCAAAAGAGAGAGCTGATCTTGTTTTGCTTTAAAGCCGGCTTGAGTCAGCAGCGTCTCATCGGCTGTCTCTTCCAGAAGGGTTTCGGTTAAAAATACAATAGTTACCTCTGCATCAATCGATGCCAAGGGTGTCTCTAAAAACTCTAAATTCATGTTGTTCTCCAAATGCTATAAATTTACATGTAAATTATTTAATTAAAATGCAATATCTCTTTTGCCTGTATCATATCTTTGTCGCCACGGCCGGAAAGATTGACAATAATGAGTTTGCCTTCAATATTGTCAATTTTTTTAAGGTAGGCAATGGCATGCGCACTTTCAAAAGCGGGAATAATACCCTCTTTTTGAGAGAGCCACACAAAGGCATCGAGGGCTTCACTGTCGGTAATATTATCGTAAGCGACCGAACGGTTCTCTTTGTGAAAGGCGTGCTCAGGACCAATGCCGGGGTAGTCGAGTCCGGCAGAGATTGAGTGGGCTTCAAGAATTTGTCCGTCAGGGTCTTGAAGCAGGTAGCTCATCTGTCCGTGCAGTACGCCGGGACGACCCTTAAGGAGTGATGCCCCGTGCTGTTCGGTTTCAACACCCAGTCCGCCGGCTTCTATGCCGATACACGTGACTTCTTTGTCGTCTAAAAAGTGTTGAAACATGCCAATGGCATTGGAGCCGCCGCCAATACAGGCAATCACCGTATCGGGCAGGCGGTTCTCTTTTTCCAAAATTTGCGCACGAGCTTCCCAGCCAATAATAGCTTGAAAATCTCGTACCATCATCGGGTAAGGGTGCGGGCCGGCAACGGTACCAATAATATAAAAGGTGTCGCGTGCATGGGTCACCCAGTGGCGAATAGCGTCGTTCATAGCGTCTTTAAGTGTGCATGAACCACTCTCTACGGCATGAACCGTTGCACCAAGCAGTTTCATGCGAAAGACATTGAGTTCTTGACGTGCCACATCTTTGGCACCCATGAAAATTTCACACTCCAGACCCAATAGCGCACAGATGGTAGCGGTAGCGACACCGTGTTGACCGGCGCCGGTTTCGGCAATGATTTTTTTCTTGCCTAAACGTTTTGCCATTAAGCCCTGAGCAATGACGTTATTGACTTTATGGGCGCCGGTGTGGTTGAGATCTTCACGTTTCAGGTAGATGCGCGCCTTGAGTTCTTTGGAGATGTTTGCCGCAAAATAGAGTGGGGACGGGCGGCCGACATAATCTTTAAGGTAGTAGTCGACCTCGCTCCAAAAATCACGACTAAAACGAATTTTTTCGTATTCATCATGGAGTTCAAGCAGTGCCGGCATTAACGTTTCAGGAACATAGCGACCGCCAAAAATTCCAAAATGTCCGTTGGTATCGGGGTCAAATGTTGATGGAGAGGGGATATACATCAGTCAATTCCTATGAGTGTATAAACACGGGTGAGTTCTTGGATCTTTTGCTGTCCGTCAAGAAAGTCAAGTCCCAAAATAAAGCAGGCTTCAACACACTCTCCGTGAGATTTTTGAATGAGCTTGACGGCGGCTTCAGCGGTACCGCCGGTAGCAATAAGGTCATCGATTAGCAGTATTTTTGCATTTTTTATACCGCGAAAGGCATCGATATGTATTTCGACTTCATCACTGCCGTACTCTAAATCGTAAGATTCCGAAACGGTGTCATGGGGCAGTTTTCCCTTTTTGCGAATGGGGACAAACCCCAAATGCAGCATCTGTGCCAACGCAGAACCGAAAATAAATCCGCGTGCATCAATACCGGCAACAAAATCAAGATTATATGTTTCGTAACGTTGTTTGAGATGCTGCATGAGCGTGGCATAGGCATCGGCATTGTTGAGCAGGGTAGTAATATCTTTAAAGACAATACCGGGTTCGGGAAAGTCGTGAATGTCTCGTATGGCGGTCTGAATAATCTGTTTTTCTTTACTGCTTAGCATGGTTTATATGAGGGCATCAATACGGCCTTCAAGCTCCTTGATTTTTGTTTTAAGTCGGTCATTGGAGAGACGGTGTTGAGAGTTCCGCTGTTTGAGTGTTTTAATCTCTGCACGCAATCGGCTGACCTCTTCGCTTAAAATATCAACATTGCCAAGCGCACGTTGCAACTGAATCTGATATTTGCGAATAAGCACCTCCGCCTCTTTAAGGGTCAGTTTCATCATGTCATTGCTTTTTTGCTCTTTAATGGTAATGCTCTTAAAGTAGAACATCTGAACAAACATATAGATAGCGACAATGGATATTACGGTTAGTAGCGACCACTCCCAAAACATCTTCTACCCCTCTATGGCTTCAATTTTACTGACCCTTTTGCTGTGGCGTCCGCCCTCGAAATCTGAAGCGATCCAAGCATCAAGAATGGATTCAGCCACTCCTTGACCGATAATACGTTCACCAAAGCAGAGCACATTGGCATTGTTATGCTGCCGTGCCACCTGTGCGGTGTAGGCATCGTGACACAATGCGGCGCGTATGCCTTTAAAGCGGTTGGCCGCCATACTCATGCCAATTCCCGAACCGCAGATAAGAATGCCTTGTGATGCAGGGTCGTTACGTACACTCTGCGAAACTTTTACGGCGTAGTCGGGGTAATCAACGCGATCTTTGCTAAACGGTCCCAAGTCAACGACTTCATGCCCTTTTTCCTGAAGCAGGGCAACAGTAAAATCTTTAAGATCGACGCCGGCATGATCGGTTCCAATATAGAATTTCATAACACTCCTTAAGTTGTGAGCAGCCGCAGCACAATCTGGATTGGCCAGATGAGCAGATAGTCTTTGAGCGGTGTCATCAAGACAACAATAACGACAATCATACCATAAGGCTCGGCTTTTTGGAAGAACTCGGCCACCTTGTGAATGTTATATTTCATACTGAGATACATTAGAAAGTGGGCACCGTCAAACTGAGGGATCGGCAGCAGGTTAAATACGGCTAAAACAACGTTAATGAGCATGAGCTTCATGACCAGCAAGTAGGCAAAAATATAGAGCAGCGAATCGGCCGTTGTCGGCGGTACCATAGAGACTAGAAAAACCGATGCGAGGGTAGCTACAAAAATATTGTAGGCAATACCGGCAAGACTCACCTGCATAGCGGCATTATAACCGCCGTTGGCAATAACGGTACGGGTATTTACGGGTACGGGTTTGGCCCAACCGAACAAAAAACCGCCTTCGGCACCCAGAAGTATTGGAATGAAATACATGGCTGCGGGTACAATAATAGAGCCCACAAGATCAATATGAATAATGGGATTAATGGAGAGTCGTCCCGCATTTTTTGCCGTGGCATCACCGTGCGCATAGGCAACGAGACCATGCATGATTTCATGCCCGATAATAGCGATGAGCAGGGCAATAACCGCTGCGGTAAGTTTTAAAATCTCAATAGAGTCCATAGTCGTCTTTGTCGTGTTTGTGACGCTCTGCTACAGCGCGTTGTAAAATATCCGGCTGTTCAAGATCTGTCGGCGTTTTTCCAATGCGATCCCAGCGAATTTCCCACTCTTTGTCCATGCTAAAATAGATGAACCAAGGCGTGCCTTCAATAAGTCCGTAAGGTACGGTGCCCCAAAAACGGCTATCATTGGAGTGGTCACGGTTGTCACCCATCATAAAAAACTCATTTTCGGGTACCGTAACAAAAGGCATCTGAAAGATTGGTTGCGGGTAGCGACCGTCGTTGACGATTTTTTCGTCATGATGAATGCCCGGATGCTGCTTCATGTAGGGGTCTTTGACCCATAGTTTGCCGGCATAATCCAAAAGCTCATACCCTTCATAATGTTCTTTGATGTAGTCGTTGCCTTCTACCGGATGCAGATAGAGTGATTTGTCAAGAATAAAGAGTTGATCGCCCGGGGTGCCGACGCAACGTTTGACATAGTGAAGCTTAGGGTTTTTAGGGTAGCGAAAGATGACAATATCACCACGCTGTGGAGCGTCGCCGTCAATAATGTGTCCGTCGGTTCCGGGAATAATCGGAATTTCCAAAAACGGAATGTGCGGTGTCGGAGTGCCGTAAACAAATTTTTTGGCAAACAGATGATCACCGATGAGCAGTGAGTCTTTCATAGAGCCACTGGGAATTCTAAAGGCTTGCGCCACAAAAAAAATAACAAAAAGAACAATGATGATTGTTCCCGTCCATGAATTGGAAAACCGGTAGGCCTTATGGGCCGCTTTGAATGCTTTGTCTTTCAATTAAACCTCTTTGGCATGCGCAGTAGCCGCACGCAGTGTATTTTGCAGTAGCATGGCAATGGTCATGGGACCGACGCCTCCGGGTACCGGAGTAATATAGGATGTTTTGGGGGCAACATTGTCAAAATCGACATCACCGACAAGCTTGCCGTCGCTGTTGCGGTTAATACCGATGTCAATAACAATGGCTCCCTCTTTGACCATATTGGCGGTAATCAGGTTGATGACACCCGCACCGACAAGAACAATGTCGGCTTTTCGGGTGTAGGCGGCAAGGTCTTTGGTATGAATATGCGTAATGGTAACCGTTGCATTGGCATTAAGCAGTAACGATGCCATGGGTTTGCCGACAATGTTCGATGCGCCGACAACGACAACGTCTTTGCCTTGAACATCAATGTCATACGCATGCAGCAGTTCCATAACGCCCAGCGGCGTACAGGGAACAAAACCTTCCAAGCCCGTTGTCAGACGCCCGACATTATAGGGGTGAAAGCCGTCAACGTCTTTTTCCGGTGCAACCAACTCTAAAAGCTTTGTCGTGTCAATCTGCTTGGGTAGGGGCAGCTGAATTAAAATACCGTCAATGTTGGGGTTGGTGTTCATCATGGTAATAGTATTTTCAATAGCATCTTGTGAGATATCTTCAGGCATTTCGTGCGTAACCGAGTAAAATCCCACCCGATCACACGCCTTTTTTTTCATACCGACATAAGCGGCGCTGGCAGGGTCTTGACCAACCAGTATTACGGCAAGACCCGGTACGCGACCGGTTGCTTTTCGCAGTGTTGTTACTTCAGAGGCAATGCGGGTTTCAATTTTTTTCGAGAGCGCTTTTCCGTCAAGAATTTGCATTTAATCACCATACAATAATTTTTGGATATGATACCGATATTAATATAATGATTGGATAAAGAATAGCCGTGCCACACCTACTTTTTCTACTTTTACCGCTCTTTGCAAATGCCGAAAGCTCTTTTATTACCCAAGAAGAGTATTCGACACAGCTTTACCATTCGCCACGGGGCATTGGGTGCCACCTTTGCCACGGTGAGAGAGGCGAGGGGAAAATTATTGCCAAGTATAAACACAAGAACCACCTCAAAGATTTTAAAGGTTCTGCAATCAACAAACTCTCTTACAATGAGTTTTATGCTGCATTGACGCAACGCCACCGCGGTATGCCGCGCTATTTTCTTATTGAAGATGAAATTAAAGCGCTCTACTACTATTTGGAGCAGAAAAACAAACCTAAAAAGAAGAAAAAAAAACATGCTAAACGATGAGCTGGAACACATTGCATCGTTATTTACATGTAAAGATATCAGTGATATTGATGCATTAATACAGCCGCGACAACGAACATACAATGCGTTGCGACAGTACCGTTCGGTATTGATGCTTTCAGCGCATAACCGAAAACATCTTGGCAAAATTCCCGATGTAAAAGCCGATTGTATTATGCTCAATCTCGAAGACGGTGTTGCGCCATCGCTTAAACCGCTTGCGTTGCGTCAATGTGCCGTGACACTCTCTGAGTTACCGACATGCAGTAAAAAACTGGTGGTACGGGTAAACCCTTTGGATGCGGGTGGCGAAGAGGAGATACGTTACTTAAATGCTTTTATGCCCGATGCGATTCGCATTCCTAAAGTACGTACACTCAAAGATGTTACACGAGCTGCGGCACTTTTGGATGCATCGATTGAGCTGCACCTCTCTATTGAGACCAAAGAGGCGTGGCTGGCCTTAAAAGAGCTTGCCGAACACACGCGTGTTTATGCCTGTTATTTGGGCATATTGGATCTTTTTGCCGACATGCAGTTGCCACAGGAGTTAATTGAACCGCACAATCCCATGATACATACGATACTCTCACATTTTCTTCTTACATGTAAATGTGTCGGAGTTGAACCGGTCTCGTTTGTCTTTCAAAACTATCATGATGAAGCAGGTTTTGAAACGTGGGTACGGCTGGAAAAGCGCATGGGATTCCGCGCCAAAGGCTGTCTTTCTCCCGCGCAGGTTCGTGTTGTTAACGAACTTTTTGCCGTTGAACCCGATGCTGTAAAGCGTGCGCAAAAAATTGTGACGCTCTTCGAGGCGCGACATGCCGAGGGAGTGAGCGGTTTTAGTGATGCGGAGTTGGGTTTTATTGATGAGCCGATTTACAAAGGGGCATTGGCGTTACTTCAGATGAGCGCATCATCGGGGGGATCTTAATGGAGTTTAAGCATCTTTTCTCTATGATACTCCCCATGAAACTTATATGGTTGCCACTGCTTGCTCTTAGCGTTTTTTTTGGATGTACGCCAAAGCCCATTGCTCTCTTGCCTGAATATCCCAATACTCTCATGAGTCCTGCAGCCACAGAAGAGTTGCACGGATATACAGAAGAGAATTATGATGAACTGCTGGATCTATTTCGTCAAAACTGTCGCAGTTCGCGTACAAAAAAGCTCTATGCATCTACATGTAAATTTGCTGAAGGAAACGTGAGTAATGCCGCGGAATTTTTCAAAGAGCATTTTTCACTTTATCGTATTGAGCCTACGGCGGAAAAACCTATTTTAACCGGTTACTACGAGCCCCTGCTATATGGAAGTCTGACACCGAGTGAACGTTTTAAATATCCGCTATATGCTCGCCC